>CAPHZB010000006.1 GCA_948629335.1 uncultured Bacilli bacterium | reverse complement strand
AATTTTCCCGCGTATATTTAAAAAATTTTAAGACATTTTCAAAAACTATTGACAGAAAAAAGACCTATTGGTCCTTAAAATACTCTCTTTCTTAAAAAGTTTGGAACATCATCGTCATCATCATTGCTATCAAAAATGCTTGATGACTCTGTTTTTACTTCTCTTACGTCTTTCTTCTCCTCTTTTTGATCAAATCCAGTAGCAATAACTGTAACGATGATTTCATCATTCAAGTTTTCATTAATAACTGCTCCAAAAATAGTATTGATATCTGTATTTGCACTCGTACGAATCACTTCAGCTGCTTCCTCTACCTCAAATAAGGTTAAATTTGACCCTCCTGTTACATTGATAATCGCATCAGTTGCTCCACTAATACTTGCTTCCAAAAGTGGGGAATTAACTGCTTGTCTAGCTGCCTCACTCGCACGATCTTCTCCAATACCCATTCCAATACCAATAAGAGCATTTCCTCTATTTTCCATAACTGCTTTTACATCGGCAAAGTCAAGATTGATAAGACCTGTTACAGCAATCAAATCAGAAATAGATTGTACACCTCTTCTTAAAATGTTATCAACTTCTTTAAAAGAATCTAGAAGTGGTGTAGACTTATCAATAATCTCTCTTAAACGATCATTTGGAATAATAATTAAAGTATCTACATGTTCTCTTAATGCTTTTAACCCTTCTAATGCATGATTCATACGTTTTTTTCCCTCAAAAGAGAAAGGTTTTGTAACAATACCAACCGTTAAGGCCCCTATACTTTGCGCAATATCAGCAACAACAGGCGCAGCACCTGTTCCGGTTCCTCCACCCATTCCACAGGTAACGAATACCATATCTGCACCTTCCAGGGAAGCCTCAATTTCTGATTTACTTTCTAAAGCGGCTTGTTTTCCAATTTCTGGATTTGCCCCGGCCCCTAATCCATTGGTAAGTTCTATTCCAAGTTGGATCTTAACAGGTGCCTTTGAATTATTTAACACTTGTAAATCTGTATTTGCTACGATAAATTCTACCCCTTTTATTCCCGATTCAATCATTCGATTTACAGCATTATTTCCAGCACCACCAACACCGATTACCTTAATTTTTGCTAATTGATCTGTTTCTAATCCCATCATTTTTTTATATCCTCCTATTCGTTAAAGAAGTATCCAAACACTTTGCCAAGCATCGATTCACTTGAAATACTTACAAACCCCTTTTGGTTACTTGTAAAGGCTCCGATTTCGTCTCCATTTACCATTGTATAATCAATTCCTTTTAATTTTAATTTATTTATAAAATACACAATATTTCCTAAAGCGACCGAATATTTATTGTTTCGAATCCCCGGAATTTTTATTGTTCCAATACTGGCGATAGAGCTAAGCGTGTCTTCCATGACAACAGAAAAGTTCGCCATGCTACTTATACCTCCAGTTATTATTATATAATCTACATTCTGTTTTGTCAAAAGATTTATTTCCTTTCTAGCTAAAACTAAGATTTCTTCTAAAATCGACTGCACAACTGTTGAAACTTCCTTTTGACTAATTTTACGAACGTCACCAAATTTATCATTCACTTCAATATAATCCACATTACTTGCATACTTAGAAGAAGCAAGTGCAAATGTCTCTTTGATTTTAACAGCATCTTTTGGTAATAATTTGTAGATATAAGCAATATCATTATCAATATTTTTTCCACCCATTCCAATGATGGAATTTTTTATAACAACCGATTTGTTATATAAGGAAACACTTGTCGTATCAGAACCAATATTAATAATTGCTCCTACTTTACTACTGTTATCTCGATTCTTAAATGCATTCATATCCCCAATACTATCTGTCATCACATCAACTACTTCTAAATTCATTTTTTCAAGTAGTCCAAGTACAGAATAAATATTTTTCTTTGGTACAGACACCATAACCGCTCGAACCAATAAGCTATTCGTTTCACGTCCCTTTGGATCTTTCACCCTTTCTTCTGTATCTGTAGAAAAATCTATCGGAATCAGTGTAACCATTTCCTTATCATCGAGTGTTTTTTCTCGGTAAGCCTCGTTTAATACAGCATGAATATGTTCCGTTTTGACTACGCCTTCCACATCAATTTTCCCCTGAATAGCTGTAAAAGCAGCTTGGTAAGAAGGTACAGATACCATAACCGATTTAATCTTTACCCCTAACATAGATTCTACTTCATTTAAAGCCAAGCGAATTGATTCTTCTGCTAACGCTGAATCAATAATTAACCCATTCTTAATTCCACGAGATGGATAGGAAGTAGCAGCAAGTAAATTTAAAGCATTTTGATATAACTCACAAACAACAACCTTTATACTATTAGAACCTAAATCTATGCTAGTATATATATGTTTCAAACTACCATCTCCTTATTATCTCATACTCTTATTTTATCACAAGTTATACGAAATTGGAAAACAAATTACAAAAAAAGTGAATTTTCGCTACTCACCTTTTCTTTCTATATACAATTTATCTAGGTACAAGACATATATTATTCATTCTTTTAATCACGAAATCATTCCATTTTTTATATATTTGCAAGCTTTTTTTCAACTCTTCCATCCAATATTTTCCGAATCAAAAAATTCATTCCGATAAAAAAGAAGAATAAAACAAAATACATGATAACTAAGTTTTGAAAAGAATGTTCTAGACAATCTAGAAAGTGTATTAAGAACTCCTGCACAATCGTCGGTAAATCAGGGAGTTGCTTCTTTATTCTCGCCAAAACAAATACACACCCTAGAAAAAAGACCCCATTCAAAAAACAAGTTAAACCAAAAAATTTTAAGTATCGATACGTACTATGACAAAGAAGAAAAATCATTCCGATACAAAAAGCAATAATTGTTATTAACAAGAATGTAGATGAACGACTATATAAAAACTGGGTCACTTTTGTTATCTTTTCCACACGTGTTTTTATTTTTTCAAATTGTCCCTTTCTATTACTTCCTTCCAATTTTTCTTGTAAAACAGGTATTACTTTATTTACCTCTTCTTCTATTTGAGGAGCAACTACTTCCATTTTAATCAAAATTTCCTTTTGTTTTTCCTCTGTAAGTAATTCAGCTTTTGGAATGTTGTTTTTTTGTAATTCCGTTACAATAATCCCCATATTTTCTCTTGAAAACATGAGAATGGTATCTGTTGATAATGGTTTTAATAAACGCTCTTCTTTTCTTGTTAAAGTATTCTCTATTTCTTTTGCTATAACTTCACTCACTTTTCTTTCTACCACATCAGTATCTAAAATAGAATCAACAACTTCCTTAGAAAGTCCAATTCGTACCAATTCGTTTTTTATCTTTGTAACTTCTTTTAATTCTTGTCCTTGTTCATCTACAAAGAGGGTAGAAATAGGCACTGTAGAAAGTAATTCATGAATTTTCTCTTCCTTCATATAGGTCTCACTCATCTTTTTCAAATGATAAAAAATGGTTGCCATCGACAAAAGAAGACAGGTAATGCAAAGAAGAAAAACAGCTAAACATCTTCTCATTATTTAGCCCCATCTCTTTTTAGAACAGAACGTATTGTTTGAAATATGATTTTAATATCTAAAAATACATTCATATGATCAATATAATACATATCCATTTCTACTCTTTCTTCATAAGTTGTATTACTTCTTCCATTTGCTTGCCAGTATCCTGTAAGACCTGGTGTCACACTTAAAAATTTATCCTTATTTTTCCCATACTTTTCAAGTTCCATCTCAATAACAGGTCGTGGTCCGATTAAAGTCATGTTTCCAATTAAAATATTTAAAAGTTGTGGAAGCTCGTCTAAAGAAGTTTTTCTTAAAAACTTTCCAACTCTTGTCACACGAAAATCATTATCCAATTTAAATTTTTCTTTAAATTCCTTCTCCTGCTCTGGTGTTAGTTCTTTAAGCATCTCTTCGGCATTCATCACCATAGTTCTAAATTTGAATACACCAATTTCTTTTCCATCTTTTCCAACCCGCTTATGTATAAAAAAGCAAGGCCCTTTACTATCTATTTTTATTGCAAGCATAATCAGTAAGAATACTGGTGATAAAAAAATGCAACCTATTAGACTCATTAGAATATCAAATAATCTTTTAAATGTTAAATACATTTTTCTTCGAATTCCTAAATGAATTGGTTCTACCATTATATCTGTTTTTTCTGTATACATTGTTACAACTCCTTTATATATCTTTCTATGAGTTCATGTATTTCATTACCATTTTAACAAAATATACTACATAATTCAACAAAAAGTTTACTATCTAGTGTAAACAGAAATCTTCTATAAAGCTAAATAAGTAAAATGAATGAAAAGAACTATACGATATTCAGGTTTACAGATAAAATAATCATATATTTATTCCACTAAATTTGGTAATCAAAAAAGAGTTTTATGCAACTCTTTTATAAACTCATGTCTTATTTTAACAAATTATTTTTCTTTTTCAATAGTAAAATTCTGGGAATTATTCCATTTTAAAGACAAGTATTCTTTTTCACTATACACATATCCCTCCTTTATAAAATAGTGTTCATAATCCCTTTTCATTTGTTTTATACACTGAATCTGTTTCCTTTTTCGAAAAGAAAATACATATAATTTTCTTTCTAATACAAATTTATGAAACAAAAATGGAATTTTTTTGTAAAAAAGCACCACTTGATAAAGAAGAAAGAAAACAAGAATATAGAATAGAAAACTATATGGAAAAAGGAACGCCAAGAAAAGAGTCAAAAGAGAAAAAAGTGTAATTAAGATTTGACTCTGATAGAAACTAAAGCATTTTTCTAAAAAAAGAAGAACAAGTTTTGAACCATCTAAAGGATAAATGGGTAATAGGTTAAAACCTAGAATAAAAGAATGAATAGTAGTCAAAAGAGGTGTATTATATCCCAAAAAACAGAGCAAAAGATAAAGTAAGTGTTGGTATATAGGACCCATTAAAACAATAAAAAACTCCTCTTTTATGGGACGATTGACAAGTTCCTCAAAAATAGTCATTCCCCCAAATGGTAAGATGATTATTTTTTTTATGTTCCAATTAAAAAGAAGTGCAGCTGTAACATGACCTAGTTCATGGATAAAGATAAGACTCATAAAATAAATAATGTATTTAAAATAACCTGTTATAAAAGCAATAAAAAGAAAAAATATGGTTAAGGGATGTATTTTAAGACAACTCTTTTTCATAATCGAGTACTTTTCCATCTTTCTTAAAAACAAGGGTAAGTGATGTATCCTTAACGTCTCCAAGTAGACTTCCCTTCTCCACATAATCATATAATTGTACGCTAACATTTTCTAAAGAAGAATACCATACATCAACACCATTTACTTGTTGCACAATAACTGTTTTTCCATATTTTTCTTTATCTCCAATAAAAACAACCATTCCACTATCCAATACAGGAACTAAATATTCCTTCTCCACTGTTAGTTTTACCCCATCTTCATACTTTTCTTTTTTTTTATAAGATAGATTCTCACTAAAAACACTTTTATCCTCATTATTTACAATTCCAGAAAAAGGAATGGAACTTCCAAAGTATTTTTGATATTGTTGATTGAGGGCTGAGAAATTGAAATGTTTATTGTAAACGTTCTCATAAAAGAGCGTTTCAAAAGCTTTATTTTGTTTTAGAGCAATTAAAAGACCTAATGTAAGAATGATGGTAATAAATATTTTGCTTATATATTTTCTAACGTTTTTATTTTGTTTTAAAACTTCTGGATGGGTTTTCTTTTTGCGTCTTTGTTTCATTTCTTCTTTAATTTCTTCTAAAGTCATTCTATCACCTAGTAAAGTATATTCCAAAAGAAAAAAAATAGTCCAAAGACTATTATTTATTTTTTCCTATCCAAGAAAGCAGTTGTTCTTTTCCTAAAAACCCTACATTTCTAGAAATCTCTTCTCCTTTTTTAAATAAAACAAGGGTAGGTATAGACATAACACCATATTCCTTTGCAATTTCGCTTGCCTCATCCACATCGATTTGTTTGATTGAAACGTAGCTTTGTTCCCTTTCTACTTCTTCTAAAACGGGATGGAGCATTTTGCACGGTCCACACCATGTTGCATAAAAATCAACGAGTGTATAGTCTCCTTTTATTGCTTCTTTAAAATTATTTTGATTTAACTGTTCCATTATTTATTCCTCCTTATATTTTTCTAAAAGTAAATCTACATCTTCTATTTTTAATTTGCCTTTTTCTTGTAACTTTGATACACTTTGTGGCGTAACAATCTTATACTTTAAAAGGACTTCCATCGTACGATAATTGAATTCTTTGGTATTTTCTTGCTTCTCATATTCTTTTTTTAATTCACTAAATTCGACAGTAGCACTTGTAAAATCTTTTGTAAACGATGATAAAAAAGGTGTATGTGTCAAAATAGGAGCTGTAAAGGCAGTATTCACCTGATTTGTGGTTTTAAAAACAGGTAAAGATAAAACATAGAGTACAATAAAAGCCCAAGTTACACCTTCCACAATTCCAACAATCATTCCAAGTATCTTAGAAGGAATCCCTAAAACGATTGTGAGTTTGAGAAGTTTTTCAAAAACAGAAGTTGCAAATAAAAGTACCTTAAATACAATAGTTGCTAAAGAGACAACGATAAAAAAGGCAATGACTTCATATACAATAATATTGAGAGCAGTTACTCCTTTAAACATACCTCCAAAAGAGAAAAATGGTAAATTCTCGTACATAAAAGCCGATATAGGATTCTTCAAAAGAAATGAAAGTACAATGATGACAAAAACGCCTACAAATGAGACAAGTTCTTTTGTAAGTCCTCTTCGAAATCCCATAAATGCACAATAAACTAATATTAAAACTACAAGTAAATCAACTAAATTCATATGTCACATCCTATCTACCACATTATATTATAAATTTTAAAAAAAAGAAAGTGTATTTCTAATTTGTTCCATTTTTATGGTTCGTATTCAAAAAAAGTTTCTTTTCTCTCCCGAATGAATAAATATGTGTTAAAATAGATTTGAATAGGATTTATGCCTAACAAGTATAAAGCTATAAACGATGAATAATGAGAGGAGAATTGTATGACAATTTCATTTAAGGTTAGTGAGGAAACAAAGAAAAAGTTAAATGAATTTTATGAAGATTTAAAAAGAGATAAAAAACCAGATTATTCCCTATTTCAAGCCCAAGATGGGGATACTGTTGTGACACTTTATGAATCAGGAAAGATTGTTTTTCAAGGACGTGATGCCGATTTAGCAAGTGATTTTTGGATTGCAACCGAAAAAATGGTCAATCAAAAGCTTGAAGTTAAAAATTCGGACAAATCAGAAAAAACAAAAACAAAAGAAATTTATATTGATCCTAAAATTTATTATTCTAGTACAATTGGAAGTGATGAAGTAGGCACTGGTGACTATTTTGGTCCTATTGTTGTTACAGGAACTTTTGTAAAAAAAGAAGATATTCCTTTTTTAGAGAATTTAGGAATTACAGATTCTAAAAAAATGACCGATGAAAAAATACTTGATGTTGTTCCAATCTTAATTAAGCGAATTTCTTACACTACTTATATTTTAAATAATGTAGAATATAACAAATGGTCTAGTAAAATGAATATGAATAAAATTAAAGCAGTTTTACACAATAAAGTTTTATTTGAATTAACGAAGAAAGAATGTGCGGAATATATAGTTGTTGATGAATTTGCTAAAGCACCTATTTATTATAGTTACTTAAAAGAAGTTCCCAATGTAGTAAAAAACATTACATTTTTAACGAAAGGAGAAACAAAATGTCTATCGGTTGCCTGTGCTTCTGTCATTAGTCGTTATATTTTTCTAAAAGAATTTCAAAAGTTAGAACGAGAAGTAGGTACAACTCTTCCTAAGGGAGCAGGACCCATGGTAGATGAAAAAGGAATTGCTATTGCAAAGGAAAAAGGTTTTTCTGCTTTAGAAAATATCGCAAAGATGAATTTTAAAAATACAGAAAAAATTAAAAAGAAAATAGATGTTTAAATCTATTTTTTTCTTTTATCTTCTCTTTTTTTCTATTTTTTTCATATAGGTATCAATTTTATTTTGAATTCCTGAATCCACTACCTCTTTTTTGTAATCAATTCGTTGTTCAGACATCCAAGTATCATCAAAATCCTCTAGTGTTCTTTCTATCTTTTCTACTAAAGCACCCTTTGTTTGTAATCTTGCTAAAGCGCCTTTTCTATTTGCATTACTAATTAAAATATCTATAAATTGTTTCTGATAAAGGTCTACATACGGTTCAATCGCCTGTACATTAGATCTTAACTGGATATAGTCCTCTACAGTTGCTACCCTTTCCATCTGTTCAATCGCATATTTTGGGATTTCAGATCCTGTCACTAAGTCGTAAAGGGTATCATTCTTTCGTTCTGCATAAATAAAAGTACTTGCATAAAAAACGATTTTCTTCTCTTCATCATAAAAGAATTTATCTTTTCCAAATGAATTACACGCATTAATTGTTCCTGCTTTTAATTGTTGCCCTATATAATTTTCTTCGTAATTTGTTCCACCAAAAACAACTTGTTTTTCCTTTTGCTCTAATCTGTAAACAGGTATTTCTCGTGTTTCTTCTTTGTGGTACTCCCCTTCTTGTAACGTTCTTTCTTCACATAGAGAAAAAACAAAACCAACATCAAACAATGCCATTTTATAATAATGGGGTATTCTTTGTTCCATTTTAAATTCTTCCTTTCTAAATGATTTAGTAGTGTATATATTGATAATCTTTACTATCAATTTTATCTTCAAAATAAAATTCTATCTTTTTAGAATCTAAGATCAGTTCTTCCTTTTCTTTCTTTGAAAGACTTTTAATTAAAAATTCTAGTTTACTCGCTTGACTACGATTATTTGACTTAAAAGCACATTCTAATTTTTGAAACGTATGATTTTTCATATACTTCGCACATTTTAATCCTTTTTCTTGATGTTCCTTCATTCTTCTTTCTAAATTATTGGTTATTCCTGTATATAAAGAATTATCTGTACAGCGAACTATATAAGTAAAATACATCCTAAGTCATTCTCCTTTTATTAAAAATCTATTTTGATAGATAAAACATTCACACTACACAAATGTTATTTTAGCAGATTCTTATTATGGAATCAAGCCTATTTAAAATAAGGGAATTTGGGAAATTATCATAGATATATAGTTTCCAATGATGGATTTTTCTGTTAAAAAAAGTGTGCCTTAATTTAAGAATTTATTACTCTAATCAAACAAGATAGATTTGAGATTTCTATCTCTATATCTGTTTAGTCCTCTTAACTTACAGGCATTGGTTTTAATCTTTATTTTTTTCATATCTGAGTCAATTTGACTTTGAATTCCCGAATCTACTATCTCTCTTTTGTAGGCAATTAATTCTTCAAATGTAATATTGTCACATGGCTCGCCTAAGATAATTTCTGGCTTTTCTACCACATATTCCTTTTCTTCCGTTAACTGGTCTATCGATAAATCAAAATAATCACTTGCGATCAATTGTCCTGACCTTGCCATTCTTCTTTCATCAAAAGTATCCCTTGTTTTTAACCTTATTAAAGCCTCTTTTCTATTCTCATAACTTTTTAATATGTCTACAAATTTTTCTTGATAAAGAGTCATAAAAGCTAAAATTTGTCTTATATTACATTCTAACTGTTTATAATCATCTAAGGTTGTTACCTTTTCTACTTGTTCAATAGCATATCTTGGAATTTCAAGTCCTGTCACTAAATCAAAATAGGCGTCCTTTTTTCGTTCAGCGTAAATGAAGGTACTCGTATAGAAAAGTAAGTTCTCCCCTTCATCATAGAAAAATCCATCTTTTTCAAATGAATTACAAGCATTTATAAATCCCACCTCTGTTTGGTATCCTCTATAAGACTCGTAGTTATCTGTTTCATCAGAAATCACTTTAACTTTTTTTTGTTCTAATCTGTAAATGGGTATTTCTCGTGTTTCTTCCTTGTGGTACTCACCTTCTTGTAATTGTCTTTTTTCATATAAAGAAAAAAAAGCTCCAATTCCAAACAATGCTATTTTATAATAACGTGGTATTCTTTTTTCTATTTCCATCTTAAATACTTCCTTTCCAAATAATCGGTTATTCCTGTATATAAAGAATCGTCTGTGTAGCAAGCTATATAAGTGACATACATTTTTTATTCTTTTTATTAAGCATTTATTTTGATAAATAAATTAAGCAAGTAGACTTCACAAGTAGTTATTTTAACAAAATCCTGTTATAGAATCAAGTCGAACTAAAACAGAAAAGAAATTCCTTCAAACCCTTTTAAACCGAAATGCTACTATTTTTTCCTTGGATTTCGCTTCAATTATTTTATTTGGATTAAATCTTTTAGCGAAGTTTGCAAATTATAGAATCTTGCCTTTAATTTCTAACTAAAAGATAGTCTGTTTTTTATATGTTTTTAATATCATTATAGCCCTTATTTTATTTTTGGAAGGCATTCACAGATATGTTTATAATTTTTTATATTTTGATTTTCAAAAATAGTAAACTTTCAGCACCTATTTTGCATACTCAATTTTAAATGTTAAAAAAATACTATGCGATGTCATAGTATTGAAGCGTATCCCCATGAGCAAGACTAATGACTAGCCACTAAGGTTCTCGTATAATAAGGACAATATTACCCTTATTATGTAACATGAAGCATGTAGCAATAATTTTTTATTTTGAAATATTTTTTAATTCTTTATACTCAATACTTTTACATACTACAGAAATTAAGGGTTCTTCTTTATCCATTGCAAAACAAATATATTCTTCTTTATTTATTTTGATAAATCTTAAATATGCATCATCAATATAATCGGTATAATTTTCTTTATAATTATATTGATAAATACCTTTACATACCATTTTCAGTTCAGTTTTATTAGTTTCATAAGTTCCATCATCTTTTAAAGTTGGGTTCCCAGACCAATATATATTAAAGTATAATTCAATTTGGTCTTTTTTAAATTCATATTTAACATCAGTAATATAACTATCATGAAACCAATGATAATAATCCATGAATGATGTTAAATTATCTTTAGTTATTGTAGTCATTCTTCTTTTCCTCTCTAACAAGTACTTTAATTCAAGTATATAATTGCTTTTTTCTAAAACAGGATTATTTCAAATTCCCATAACAATTCTATCATGTTTTTAAGAGTATTGAAACCCTAATCCTTAACACTCTAATTCTTAAAAAACGAAACTATATAGATTTTTGAGTACTAATAATCATATATAAAGTAGTAAATTGGTAGTATAATAATAAACAAGGACTTTATATCAAAATTGCAACTTTTAATTAAAAATTTCTACTATTTTAAAATGTGCAACTATAACCTTATCATCATCTTTTAAATCATCTCTTTTACATACATCCTTTATGTCTTTATACATTTTGACTTCTTCATCAGTAAATTCTACAAACATTTTAAAATTATCTTCCTTATCAACAATTAATGCTTGATATTCTTTTGGTTTATATTTTTTGTTGTTTTCTTTATATTCTGGATACCAATCTATTAGTCTAAAATCTCTTTTCCCACTAAATATGTTATTTAAAGCATCCTCACTAAATTTATATATGAAAGCATGTTCATATTTAGAGTGTAATTTGTTTCTAAATCTACTAACAGGAACATTCTGTATTCCTAAATCTTTCATTCCAATAAACAATAAATACTTTTGTACTCTTCTAAGATATTCTAGTTCCTGTTTGCTATAATATTGTTCTTCTTCTTTTGCAATACTAAAAGATTCAGGAGAAGAATAAAGTGCTCTTACTACTTCTTCAAATGAATGCGCATGATTATGTCCAACAACTGATTTTTTAATCCATTTCCCATTTTCTCTCCATCCCATAATATGCCTATCGGTAAAAGAATAATAAAATCCTGTAAAAGCAGTTTTACTCAAAGCTTCAGAAAGGCTAGGATTTACTTTTAATTCTTTTTTCACTTCCTTACTATTAAAAGACAATTTTTCATTGGAAAAATAGACATATTCTAAAGTTTGTCTTTCTTCATCCCAAAAGGGAGTTGGTAAATTATTTTTTTTGAATTTATCATATCGCTTAATAAATTCTTTATATTCAAATTCGTTCATTTTAGTTACTAATCCTTTCTAAATTGCTTTTAATTTAAATTTTTCCCTTTACTATTAATTAGTCATCACTAACTAATTTACTTATTTTTGAATAAGATTTAATGAATAATGGTTTTTGAACTCATGCACTTTTCTATTTATACGAAAAAAAGAAGTACTTTTCCTTCTACTCTTGCTCGTCCAATCTTTTTCCACACAAGAAACAGGTGGTTGCAGATAACTCTAATTTTGTTCCGCAATTTGGACAGATTTTGTAATCATCTAAACTTGGTATTTTTTCTTTTTCTTCCTCTATATATTGCACTTTTGCCATTGCTCCCATCGGATTTTGTACATCCATAGAAACAACTGGAGCAATTGGTTCAACAACAATCTCTGGGATTGGCGCAACTTGATTTGGCATATTTTGGTCATACGTAAGTTCATTGTAAGATATAGGTGCATTATTTTGGATAGTTGTAGGTATTTCCTCTATCTGTGGCATCATTTCTACAGGAACATTTTGAACATTATTTGCCGCATAAATCTCTTCTAAATCAGGCATGGCACCCAGTGGTTCTATCGGTCCATCCATCAGTGGACTATCATTTTCAAATTCATCTATATTTTCAAGTTCAACGATTCCACTTCTTTCTTTAGAGAATGCTAATATAGGGAAAAAGAGAAATGGTAAGAGAAGTAAACCAATTCCAAAACTTCTTTTCTTTCCAAGACGATCAGCTAACGCAGCATATACAAGATAGGTAATGTAAATATTTGCCCCTGGAATGAAAACCAAAACTACCATCCACTTAGATAAGTTTGCCAAACGAAAAAGGGCTAATATATTCCATATTGGAATGATTGCTTTCCAGCCTGCGATTTCTGCTTTCGCGTAACTTTTACACATTGTGTATATTTCAAAGACCAAAAACAAAATACCAACAATCGCTATAAATGTAATTAAAAAAATTTCCATAGTATACTCACCACCATCATTATACTAAATTCATAAACTTTTAACAAGATATCAACAACATTTTACATTTTTTTCATTGGAAGTATAGACTCTACATATCATGGTAACGCATTAAAAAAATTGAGAACTTACTCAATTTTCTTATAAAACAGTAACATTCACTGCTCTAAATTTTGTTTCATCTTTTGGATCTTTTTCAATTTCAAAAGATACTTTTTGTCCTTCTTCTAGTGTTCTAAATCCAGTTCCATTTATAGCTGAAAAATGAACGAATATACTTTCATTTGTTTCATCTACAGTAATAAAACCATATCCTTTTTCACTATTGAAAAATTTTACAATTCCTGTTTTCATTCCTATCCTCCTCACTCACATTTCATACGACAATTTTATAGAACAAAATTCAAAAAATGTAAAATCTTTACTATCTAGGCATAAAACCTACGATTCTTAATTTTTTCTTTACGTAATCTATCTTATGGATAATTTACTTTATTTGCTTTCTTGCTTTGTCCTTACACGATTTTTCTATATAATTCAATGAACGTTTCTTGCATTATAAGAGTAATCTAAATATCTTTTTATTTCTTATTTTTCTATCCTCTACTATTATACAATCATCCACTTCTAGTTAAATAATCGTACTTAAGTAAACGGTTTTCTTTTCATAAAATTTTTTTAGAAGATAAAAAGAATAAAATATGTACTGTGTGAAATACAAATTTATCGTACCACGCATTTATAAAAATGTAAATATAAATGGAAAATATTTCTAAATTTTTATCATACAACTATTCATTTTTAAATCAAAAATTCCTCTTTTTAGCAACAATCCCAATCGACTAATTTCTTACCATAGTTTTTATTCTTTATACTTTCTTTTGCAATCAATCTTAAATAGACACTCTTCATAACCTTCTACTTCTTTATCTTTCGTATCTCTAGGATCACTTCTATAATATTCTCCCTTCTTTTAAGTCAATATATTTCTTACAATACTCTTCTTTCTTCTGTTGATAGCTGTTTATAGAACTTCTTGTGTCATGGTCATAAGAAACAACAATTACTCCTGTTAAAATAACAAGAAGAGGTAATATTTCTTCAAAGTTACACAAAGTTGCTGCAATTCCTTCTAATAAAGTAAAAACAAGCCATACAAAAAGTGATTCCAAAAAAGAAGTATTCATATCCTTTTCTTTTAATGTACTCACATCAAACTCCATAATTGATTGGTAATTTCCTATAATCTCTTGAATTGTTTCCATCATTTTATCTATTTCTACATCATATTGAGTCACTTTTTCCATATTAGATTTTAAAAGTCGAATTTGCTTTATCCAATCATTATGCAATATATTTATTTCTTCTAATGTATGTAAATAATAACCTGCTTCTTTAAGTAGCTCTAAAGATTTTCCCTTATCAAATTGGCTTGTAGCTTCTTTAAGTAAAGCTTCTATCTCTTTATTTGTATATGTATATTTCGCTCTTGTACTGTAAATTGTATCTGCCTTTTTGGATTGTTCATTTGCATCTATATAGATTTGTTTGGCCTCTTCGGATAACAGATATGCCTTATCTACTATATCTTGTATCGACTGCTCTACCTGATTTTGTTGTAAAGCCTCTTGTAACTTTTTTGTAATCTCTTTTGATAATTTTTTAGCATGGTTATACAATAATTCTACATGATGATTCGTAGGATGTCTTTTTATAACCCCAATAATCTTCTGCATCTTTTTTGTATACTCTTCATATTGGCTTAAAATAATAGTTAAATTAGTTCTTGTAAGAATATATTTTCCTACCTTACTTGCCGCTTCATAATCTTCTGGCCACGTTTTTACTAGTGCCCCTAACTTACCTAGAATTGTTTCTAAGTCTGTATTTTCTAAATGATTTTTTGTTAAAAGAAGTATAAGTTGTTTTCCTGTTGAAATCACTTCTTGTGCATTTATTAAAACTTTTTCTGAAAATTGATTGTACTCTATATGTGATATTTGTCTTAGGTGAACATTTTGAAATAACGTTTCAATATCTTGAATTGTTTCTTCTACCTCTTCTGTTTTCTTTTTACACATAGACAATAGATTTTCTTTCCTTGACTCTTCCTCCATAAATCTTATTGCTTCTCTTGGACTTAGCGGAATATCTTTAATGTTCTCCTCTAAAAATACAATGACTTCATTAATTGCCTCTATTTCAGAAAAAAGTTCATACTTATAACATAAGTCACATAAATCATATAATTCCTTATCATATTCATTTGCCATAGTCACAAATTCTTTTACATTTTTGTAATAAGCAAATTTATCCACACCTACATCATAAGCACTATATATAATTTCGTTTTTTGCATCAATTACTATGGTTGCTTTTTCTAGTTCTTTCTCCACAATACTTTTGAGTGCTACAGCTTTTGCGAATTTTTGTTCTTCTTCTGTATAATGTTTCATATCTTCTTCCATAGACTGAGATGTAGTGTTACTCGTATCTGAGGCTAATCTCCTATTATATTCTAAATCATACTCTTTCCTTTTTTCTGGATTAGATAAAACCCCATATGCCTCATTAATAAGTTGAGCCATTTTTGCAATATCTTCTCCCCTATAATTATCAGGATGGTACTTACGCATTAACTTACGATACTTTTTCTTAATTTGATTAAAATTAGCATTTCGGCTTACTTCCAATATTTTATAATAATCTATCCAATGATTTTCCCAATTACTCATTTTACTTCACATCCAATCTTAGTCTTTTAGCCTGATCCTTATCTTCCAAGGATAAATCTTGTATACCCCTTTTCCATGAAGAATCAATTTTACCACTTTTTCTAACCGATTGAATAGCTTCTTCAATTGCCTGGAAATTGGCAACCATTCCCTCATCAGACATATCAATTTGAGCAATATGGTCTGGATGCATTCCTAAAGAGATTCCCACCTGATATGCATTTTCCATAGCTCCTAAAAAGATAAATTCCCATCCTCTTTTTTTAGCCATCTCTACTAATTTATATGTGTCACTTTCTGTAAAATGTACACTAGCATTATCAAGTCCATCAGTCATAATAGCAACAATAGTCTTTTTAGGTTTGTTTGCATCATTCAACTGCGCATTCATGATTTTGTTAATATAGGTACATATTGTATCATAGATTGCAGTAGAATCTCCATTTGCACAATATTTTAAAGATTTCACCTGTCCTATATTCTTTCTAAATGCAACTTCCTGTTGTTCACCAGCAAAAAGCACATTTGTTACAATGGTTGGAAAATTTTCCTTTTTTTCTTGTGCAATTAAATGGTCATACGATTTGCACGTTGCCATCTCTGTTCCTCTACATGAACCGCTTTTATCAATTAAAAATAAAACTTCTATTTTTTGTTCATGATATACTTTTGAAGTTTCCTTAATAATCTTGCTTCCAATCGTATTTAGTTGTTGTTCAAAATCTTCTTTACTCTTTTCCATTAGATTATTACTCATTTTCTGTAATGCTTTTAAACTTGTACTGCTTTTCTCTGAACATGCTATTTCTTGCTTTTGTTTTGCTGTCATAGTATTTCTTTTTCTTAATTCTTCTATTAAAGAACTCATACTTTCATCCCTCTCTTTTAATGATATTTATCATACTATAAAATGTTCTTTTGAACAAGTATTTAGGGTCTCTTTATAAAAAAATGTGACTTTTCAGCGAAAATGTTACATCAAATAAAATGACTTTTCAGCAAAAATGTTACATAAAGAAATTGATTATAAGTGTCAATTTCTTTTTCTGTATTTTCAGCGAAAATGTTACATTTTTGTTTTATAATAGCCTTGCTTATTAACAAGAAAGGAAGGTATATTAAATGGAATTAAGCGTTAAAGAAAAGAACACATATGACACTATTAGTAAAGTTATTAATGGTAAACTTACTAGAAAGGAGGCAATGGTTACATTAAAGAAATCTAGACAACAAATATATAGATTAATAAATATTTATAATGTGAAAGGAGAAAGTGGATTTATTCATGGAAATCGTGGTAAAACTCCAATAAATAAAATAAAGCAAACAATGATTGATGAATTAGAAAAGCTATATTTAACAGAATATTACGATTATAATTTCGAGGCATTTTATGATGAAGTAAGCGAAAATAAAAAATACAAAGGTAAATATGATATCTCATATTCATCTTTGTATCGAGAATTTCTTAATGACGATATAATCTCACCCATCGCTCATAAAGAAACAATTAAATTATATAATGAAACCATGAATAAAGCAATTGAAAATAAAAAAGATATTCAGGAAGAAAAAGTGGAATTATTTCAATCTAGACAAATAACTTTTGAAAAAGCTCATACTAGAAAATCAAGCAATATGTTTGGATTTGGTCAAGAGGTTCAAATGGATGCATGTGAGAAAAAATGGTTTGGTGAAATAGTAACTTATCTACATTTGGCAGTAGATAAAGGTACTAAAAAAGTACTATTTGGTTGGTTTGAATACGAAGAAATTACTAGAGGCTACTTTGTATTATTATTCAATATGATAATTAACTATGGGATACCTAAAAGAATTAAAACAGATAATAGAACAACGTTTTCAAACCAAGAAAATAAAGTTGATACTACTCAATTTGGTGTTATTTGTAAAATGTTAGGAATAGAACTAATTACAACCAGTGTAGCTACTGCAAAGTCAAATGTAGAAAGAGAGAATAAAACATTTAAGGATAGATTAATAGCTGAATTTAGACATGAAAGTATAACGAATATTGATGAAGCAAACAGATATTTAAACGAAATATTTATTCCTAAAATGAATAAAAAGTTTTCTTATGAAATAGATCCTAAGACGTCAAAAATGAAACCTAATAATTATTCAGAGCAAGAACTTAATTTAATAATATCAGAGAAATATACTAGAATAATTGATAATGCTTCTTCCGTCAAATATAATAATAAATATTATACTCCAGTCAACCCGAATACAGGAGAAATCATATGTTTTATGAAGAAAACTGAGTGCCAATTTATAGTAACTTATAATGCAGAATATTGGTGTGAAATAGAAGATGGTTATTATAAATTGATTGAATTAGAAAATAGAGATACTACTATGAAAAAAGAAATAGATAGTGATAAACCTACTAAACAAATAAAATATAAACCACCTGTTAATCATCCATGGAGAAAAAATATGATGTTAAGATAATTGGGACTCTGTCCCAAACCCTGAGGTTTATATCTATATGATTCCAAAAAAAGAAAGCAAAAAAATAGAAGTATTGATTATTAATCTTTACTTCCTTTTTTTGTTTATCATCACTCTATTGCTTTTGGTCGCTCCCCAGCGTTGCCATATCCCTTCAAGTGATAAATAACTATTATACATATGATTTCATTTTTTACAATAACTAACAATGTAACATTTTTGCTGAAAAGTCATTTTATTTGATGTAACATTTTCGCTGAAAAATCACATATTTAGGGTCTCTTTATAAAAAAACATATAAACGGAGTGATATACATCAATTCTAAATCAATGCAACTAAAAAACCACATTTCTGTGATTTTTTAAACTATCTTTATCTATTTTCAATCTCTTCTTCAATACGAATAAGCTGATTGTATTTACAAACACGGTCTGTTCTAGACATAGAACCTGTTTTAATTTGACCTAAATCTAAGCCAACAACTAAATCGGCAATCGTTGTATCTTCTGTTTCTCCGCTACGATGAGATAATACTGTTTTATACCCTGCTTGTTTTGCTAAGGCAATTGTTTCTAATGTTTCTGTAATGGTACCAATTTGATTTACTTTTAATAAAATAGCATTTCCAGCCTTCTTATCAATTCCCATTTGAAGATATTTTTTATTTGTAACAAATAAATCGTCCCCAACTAATTGCACTTTATCTCCAATGCGTTTTGTAACTTTTGCGAATCCTTCCCAGTCATTTTCGTCCACTGGATCTTCAATAGAAACAATTGGATATTTAGAAATCAATTCTTCATAGAAATCAATAAGCTCATCTGTTGTAAATTCTTCCCCCGTTGACCAACGAAACTTATATTTATTTAAATCTTCATCAAAGAATTCAGACGCCGCTACATCTACACCTAAACAAACGTCCTTTCCTGGCTCATATCCAGCACGCTTAATCGCTTCTACGATAAGTTCAAATCCTTCTTCATTACTCTCTAAATCAGGAGCAAATCCTCCCTCATCCCCTACACCAGTTGCTAATCCTTTTTCGTTTAGCACTTTCTTTAATGTATGGAATACTTCTGAACCAATTCGAACTCTTTCTTTTATTGTATCTGCTTTTGGGATAATCATAAACTCTTGAAAATCAAGTTTATTATCTGCATGTGCTCCCCCATTAATAATATTCATCATAGGGTATGGTAGTGTTCTTCCCTCACCTACGTATTGGTAAAGCGGAAGTCCTTTTGCTAAAGCGGCAGCTTTTAAAACAGCCATCGAAATTCCTAAAATAGCATTGGCTCCATATTTTGATTTTGTTTCTGTACCATCTAATGCAATCATTTTTTTATCAATTGCTTCTTGATCAAATACATCCATACCAATAATGGCATCACGTAAAGGTCCATTGACATTAGAAACTGCATTCAACACACCTTTTCCCATGTATCTTACTCCACCATCACGTAATTCTAAAGCTTCTCTTTCACCAGTAGAGGCTCCTGATGGAACAATCGCACGCCCCATCACTCCATTTTCTAAAATAACATCCACTTCTACAGTAGGGTTTCCCCTAGAGTCTAATACTTCTCTTGCTTTTATATTTTCTATTTTCATAACTTTCCTTCTTCCTATTTTCCATATCAATTGTATCAAATTTTCATCCTCTTGTAAACGATAAAGATAGCATTCTATTCTATCAAAAAAAATACGCAGATTACGTATTTTTAAGAATTCACAATTGCCTTAAATTCATCTCCTCGATCTTCAAAACAAGCATATTGATCCCAAGAAGCATGAGCAGGTGATAATAAAATTGTATCATTTTCTTCTGCTTCCTTTAAAGCATCTAAAGTTGCTTCTTTTAAATTTTCATAGATTGTGCATGGAATTTCTGCATCTAAACAAAACTTTTTAATTTTTTCTTTTGTTTCTCCAAAAGAGTAGACTTTCTTAACTTCTTTCATAAAAGGAAGAAGTTCTTTATAATCTTGCCCACGGTCTAATCCTCCTAGTAATAAAAGGACGGGCGTTTTAAATGATTTTAAAGCTGTAATCGTTGCCACATTATTTGTAGATTTAGAATCATTAAAAATAGAAACACCATTTTTCTTGCATACAAATTCTAAACGATGAGGTACACCTTTAAATTCTTTTATTACTTCCTTTACAACTTCTGCATCAATATGCATACTTTTACAAACTAATATAGCTGCCATCATATTTTCATAATTATGTTTTCCTGTTAAAATACATTCTTTTGTATTTAAGATTAGATAATTTGGACAAACAATATCCTCGCCATTAAGATAAATATCTCCTGTTTTATCTGTACCAAAAAACTTTTTAGAAGATGGTATTTCTTTGGTTAGGGATACAAGTTCCTCATTATCCCCATTTAAAATTGCAATATCCTCTTTGGTATGATGATTAAAAATACGCATTTTCATTTTTTTATATGTATCATACGAATCATGAAAGTCTAAATGCGTTGGACTTACATTCGTAAATACACTAATATTCGTCTTAAAATCATACATATCACATAATTGATGATCAGATATTTCTAAAAGAAGCACATCCCCTTTTTTTACATCTTCAACGAGTCCTGCAACAGGTAATCCAATATTTCCTCCTAGATGAACAGGAACTAGTGCCTTCTTTAATATTTCATAGATTAGCGTTGTCGTTGTTGTTTTTCCATTGCTTCCTGTTACACCAATGATAAATACATCATTAAGCATAGAATAACTTGCTTCTACTTCATTAATTACAGGAATATGAAGTTCTCTCGCTTTTAAGACACAAGGATTGTCATATTTAATTCCCGGATTCTTTATCATATAATCAAATGTTTCATCTAAATAAGCACTTGGATTTTCAGTAATGACAACTTCTCCTCCAAGACTTTCTAGCTCTAGAACATTTTCTTTTTTTTGTTCCTTTATATCTACTGTTAAAACCATACAATCCTTTTTTAATAATAACTTGGATATTTCATATCCACTCTTTGCCATTCCAAAGACAAAAATTTTTTTCTTTTCAAACATAATAACACCCTCTTCATTGTACCAGTTTTTTTTTATTCTGTTAAGTAAAAACTATATTTTTTTTAGAGATTGTGTTATAATACGTAGGATTGGAGGAACTATGGAAATCACAGAACTTACAAATGATGAATTTCAGTTATTTATAGATACATATCCCCTATCTTCCATTTACCAAACGGTAGAATATGCGCTTCTTATGAATACAGAGGGATTTGATAGTATCTTACTTGGATTAAAAGATGGAAATAAAATATTGGCGGCTTCTGTATTTCTAATAGAAAAAGGGACAAAGTATAAAATTGCTTATGCTCCCCGTGGATTTTTATTAGACTATACAAATACGACTCTTTTAAAAACATTTACTAAATTAGCTAAAAAATATTTAAATAAGCTTGGTATTATGTCCATTCGGTTAAGCCCTCTTCTTATTAAAAATACATACGATATGAAAAAGGGAGAATTTCTTAAAAATGAGACCTATGATTCTATTTTTCTAAATCTTAAAAAACTAGGCTATAAACATTTGGGGTATAATTCTTATTTTGAAGCCATGAAACCACGATTTGTTGCAATTATCGATTTGGATAAACCTTACTACGAAATATTTCAAAATATCAAAAAAGAGTATCGAACAAAAATTAGAACAGCTTTTAAAGTAGGAATTACAGTACATATAGGAACAGAACAAGAACTGGATTATTTATATATGCATACGCAAAATAAGTATCCAAGAGACTTAAATTATTTTAAAAATGCATATAAATATTTTAGTAGAAAAGGAAAAGTAGAGTTTTTCTATACAAAATTAAATACAATCTCTTATCTAAAGTATATGCAAGAAGAATATCAAAAGGAAAATACAATTTATTTGAATCTTCTAAATAGAATTAATACGGAACGAGATAACCGAGAAAGATGGATTAATGAAAAGATGAAACAGGATAGAATTTTAGAAAATAAAAAGCAAGAATTAATGCGTGCAACTGAATTACTACAAAAAAATCCAGAAGGTATTATTACCTCTTCTATCTTAGTTGTAAAAGAAAAAACAGAAGTAACTGTATTGATGGATGGATATAATCCTAAGTTTAAATCATTCAATGCGAAACATTTACTCATTTGGAAATTATGTGAAAAATACGCAAATGAAGGATACAAAACTTTAAATTTAGGTGGAATTGCCCAAGTCACATTAAAAGAAAATAAGTATGCAGGTCTAAATCAATTTAAACTCAATTTCAATGCTTACGCTGTTGAATATATAGGAGATTTAGAACTAATTGTAAATCATCCACTCTATCTTTTAAATAAAACAGTATCCCCTATTCCAGACATATTAAAAAAATAATATATGTCTTTTTTTGTGAATTTGACTTTTTAGTGAATTATGATACAATAGTTGCTACTAAGGGGGTATGTCAAATGAATCATTCAAAAAATAAAAAACATGCAATATGGGGAGGAACACTTTTTTTAGGAACTGCACTTCTATGTACACAATTTATCCTTCAAAAAGAAAATCAAATAAAACTTGCTCTATTTGAGAACACAGTAAAGGAAACTTCAAAAAAAGTAGAAACATGGATTGCTATGTACTTAGAACCACAGATAGATGAAATCAGACAAGAACTTTGTTTTTCTCCTTCAAGAAATAACAAAAATATCTATTCTTCTATTACCATGGATACAGAAATAAGACTTCCCTATGAGGAACCATTTCTGCATAATACTATGATGACACAAAAAATAATGCGAAAAATCAAAAGATAAATAGGTGTCTTTGTAAAACTATTCTCAGAATAACAGTCTATATTTTTATATCTAATCTATTCAAAAATTTCTTAGTGATTGCAAGACTTTATCATTTTTCAATAGAATCATTTAGAAACTGAAAATATGATAAAATAGAATTGCTAGATTTAAAAATCACTTAACTTACTTCACTAAATTTACAGTATTACTATGTAGTTTCTATAATTTTGACAGAGCCTAATTTAGTCTCTGCACAACACTAATATTTTAATTTATAAAAATACTAAAAGAAAACGCTTGACAATTAAGTCACTAGCGTTTTCTTTATCCTATTAAAGCCCATACCTAACATACCAAAGTTCTACGTATCTCTTTTTATTTGAACATAAAATTTTTTATCGAAGGGTCTAAATAGAAATGAATAAATTCTATTCAGACCTTTTATTTATCTCGTAAAGTTGCACTACATACCTCTTCTACTTTCGTAATAATAGCATTAAATACTTCTGTTACTTCCTCATCTGTGAGTGTTCTATTTAAAGCTGTAAAAGTTAGGGAATAAGCAATTGATTTTTCATCTTCTTGCACATTTTCTCCTGTATACACATCAAAAACCTCAATCTCTTTTAATAGCTTCCCACCTGTTTTTTTAATTACAGTTTCTATCTCTTTTGAAGAAACACTTTTCTTTACTACAAATGCTAAATCCTTTTTGACTTCTGGATATTTTGGAATATCCTTATAGCTCATTCTTGTTCCCTTATTTTGGAATAACTTATCTAAACTGATTTCAAAAACATACACATCTTTCTTTACAATACTTGGATGTAATTTTCCAATAACACCAATCTTTTTTCCTTGTAAAATAATAGATGCAGATTGTCCTGGATGAAATTCATTTGGAATCGCTTTATCTACTTCTAAATTATAACGATTTTGGTAACCTAAATAATCCAGTAATTCTTCTAAAATTCCTTTGATAATGTAAAAATCTACCTTTGTTTTTTTAATATCTAAATAATAGTTTCCTGTCATTAAAACGGCTAGTTTATTTTCTTCCTTATAAATACCATCTTCTTTATAAAATCCCTTTCCTACTTCAAAAATAGAAATATCTTCTTGATTACGAGCTTTATTATAAAGATAAATTTCTTTTAAGGAATAAAGTAAGCTATAACGAAGTGTATTTTTATCTTCACTCATTGGGTCAGCTAAAGAAATAGGTGTAAATGTATCCGTTGTAAAGGTATGTACTTCTCCTTTTGGAATTAAAGAATAACTAAGGGTTTCGTTTAATCCTAAATCCACAAGCTTATTTTTTATTTCTCTTCTTGTTTTATTATAACTTCCTGTTACGACATTTAAAACAGGTAGTTTTCCTTTAATTTTATCCATTCCATATATTCTTCCTACTTCTTCAATCAAGTCTTCTTCAATATGGATATCCATTCTTCTTGTTGGAACAGTTACTTTTAGATTATCCTCCTCAAAAACAGAAAAACCTAAAGATTCAAAAATACTTACAACTGTATCTTTATCTAGAGAAATTCCTAAAACCTTATTTATTTTTTCTAAAGAAACCTCAATCGTTATATCTTTCATAGCAAGGGTATTATATTCGACCATTCCACCCACAACTAAAGCATCTGCATATTTCTCTAAAAGAGAGCAGCTTCGTTCAATTGCCATATAAGTTCTTTTTGGATCTAATCCTTTTTCAAAGCGATTAGAAGCTTCACTACGAAGAATCCTTTTACTTGTTTTACGTACACGGATATTATCAAAAATAGCTGCTTCAATTAAAATATCTTTTGTATCTTCTTCTACTTCCGTAGAAAGTCCACCCATTACGCCTGCAAGTCCTACTGCTCCTTTTGCATTTGCAATTACAATATCTTCACTCGATAATGTACGTAATTGCTTATCTAAAGTGGTTAACTCTTCTCCTTCTAAAGCATCCCTTACAATTAAAGTATCTCCTAAAGAATTGCTATCATAAAAATGAAGCGGTTGCCCTGTTTCTAACATAACATAGTTTGAAATATCCACAACATTGTTAATAGGACGAATTCCAGAAGCAATAAGTCTATTTTTAATAAATTCTGGACTTTCCTTAATCGTAACATGTTTTACTTTTTTTGCTAAAAACAAAGGACAAGCATCCGTTTTCACTTCGACTTTAAATGTCTCATTTATATTTTCACTATTTTCGTGATGTGATACATCTATCTCTTTCACTTGTTTTTTATAAATAGCTCCTAGTTCATAAGCCATTCCTAAAATACTTAATAAGTCCCCTCGATTGGCTGTGAGTTCAAAATCAATCACCTCATCATCTAAGCCAAGAAGAGAAATAGGGTCACTTCCCACGACTGCATCCAAAGGTAATTCATGAATTCCATCTTTATCTTTTTCTTCTAAAAATTTATTATCTAATCCTAATTCACATTTCGCACAAAGCATTCCGTTGGATTCTACTCCACGAATCATTCCTTTTTTTATCTCTCCCGCTGGAAGCTTGGCACCCGCTAAAGCAACAATTACTTTTAAACCTTTCCGGCAATTTGGAGCCCCACACACAATCGTTAAAATCTCACTTCCTACATCCACTTTACAAACGTGTAAATGATCAGAATCAGGATGATTTTCACATTCTAAAATTTCTCCAACAACTAAATTTGTACAAGGAAGTAAGGAAGAGGCTTCATCATATTCATTTCCAACAGAAGTCATTGCTTCAGCAATATCTTTAATGGATAATTCCTTATCCAAATCGATATAATCACTTACAAACTTTCTACTTAATTTCATTTCGCTCATCCTTTCTATCAAATTGTTTTAAAAACCGAATATCGTTTCCATAAATCGTCCTGATATCTGGGATTCCATATTCAAACATAGCAAAACGATCAATTCCAGTACCAAAAGCAAAACCTTGGTATTTTTTAGAATCATACCCACACATTGTAAGAACATTTGAATGTACCATTCCAGCGCCTAACACTTCAATCCATCCAGTTTGCTTACATAGGGCACAACCTTTTCCTCCACATTTAAAGCAAGTAACATCTACTTCCACAGAAGGCTCTGTAAATGGGAAGAAGCTTGGACGAAAACGAACTTCTGTTTTTTCACCTAATATCGTTTTACAAAATAACTCAAGTGTCCCTTTTAAATCAGCCATAGAGACATTTTCATCAATGACAAGTCCTTCCACTTGCATAAATTGGTGCGAGTGTGTTGCATCCTCGTCTCTTCGATATACTTTTCCAGGACAAATAAGACGAATTGGTCCTTTTTCTGTATTTTCTTCCATAGCTCTTACCTGAGCCGTTGATGTTTGCGTTCTTAAAAGAAAATTTTCATATTCATTTTCTAAATAAAATGTATCTTGTGCGTCCCTTGCAGGATGCCCTTTAGGGAGATTCAACTTTTGAAAACAGTTTTCATCACTTTCAATTTCTGGTCCTTCATAAACGGTATATCCCATAGAAACAAATAAATCTTCAAATTGCTCCACCATTCGAGTCATTGGATGTTTGCTTCCTCTTTTGATTTTCTTACTAGGAAGTGTAATATCAATTTTTTCACTCTCTAATTTTTTATTTAAAATTCTCTCCTCAATTTGACTCCTTTTTTCTTCAACTAAAGAAGTTGCTTCCTCTTTTAATTCATTCAAAATTTTTCCAAATTCCTTTTTCGCATCCGTACTCATTTCTTTAAGTGCGCTAGAAAGTTCTGTAATTTTTCCTTTCTTTCCTAAATATTCTACTTTTAATTCATTCAAAGCATTCATATCTGTAATATTTGAAATTGCTTCTTTTAATTCTTTTTTCAATTGTTCTTTTTTTTCATTCATATTTATTCTCCTTTATATATGTTCTTTTCTATGTAATTTAAAATGGATTCCTCCAACAATATAGCTATAAATATACTTCGATATTGCTTCCTTTTTATCACTTTTAAAAACTTGATGTCTTACATCCGTTAAAATGGTAAATTGCTTCTCTCCTCTAATTTTTGCATACACCTCTATGCTTGATGAGATAGGCACCACTTGATCAATCGTTCCGTGTAACAGTAAGATGGGACATTCTACCTTTTCTAAAGCGATATGTGCTAGATAGGCAACCTTTTTTACTTCCTTTACATCTTTAATGGGAACCGTAAATAGTTTATGAAGTACACCTTCAAACCCAGTCCCAAAAGGATGTTTCTTTCGTAAAACAACATCTTTGATATCTTCCCTATTTTGAATCAAACTGCCTACTGTAAAAGCGGGAGCAATCAAAACAAGCTTTTCTACCTCTCTATATCTAGAAGCAAGAATAGTAGCAATGGCTCCACCCATACTATGTCCTATCAAAATTATTCTTTTTGTTTGTTTTAGTATTTCTAATAGTTCCTCTTCTGCTTTTTCTAGCCATTTATCATAAGTGATTTTCTCTACGCCATGTTCTGTATGTCCAGGCAAAGTAAATGTCTTTATATGAATGTTCTTCCTCTTTAGATAATCTAATAAATAAGCATTATCTTCCTTCTTAGCCGAAAATCCATGAATAAAAAGTACTGTTTTCATACATACACCTCACAAAAAAACACATCCTCTATAAGGACGTGTTTACACGCGGTACCACCTTACTTTGTAATTACTTACACACTTAAGGATTATAACGCATCACCGTTTTACAAGCTAGGAGGTGAATTCATAAAATCATGTTTATCCTTATCTCTCACCATCTAATAAGTTCTCTTTCTAAACAAACATTTATTACTATTTCTCCATTATGGCCTTTCACTTATGTATCAAGTATACCACATTTTAGGAAAAAAGAAAGTCTTTTTTTCTCATATGATAAAATTTAAAAGTCTAGCATGCATTATAATTTCATTTGCTCTCAGAAAAAGAGAAAACCCAATATACATATTCGTTATTTGGGATACGCTTATCAACAACCATCACCTTCTATCGATAAATCTCTTTTTAAATTCTCTTTCTAAGTTTTCAATTTTTGTACAGATAAATCTGTTATCTAACAAGATAAGCAAATGATTTTTGTATCTGCTTATAGTGGCATTAAAAAACATTTTTCCCTTCACTTACCTAGAGATTCTAAAGAATCATCTACGTTTCTTTTAAATGTTCTACCTCTTCTATAGATAAGGATGTTGCTTCACTGATTTGCTCAATTGGCATTTTCATTTTGAGTAGATTATATGCAATCTCAAGTTGTTTCTTTTGCTCACCTTTCTGTTCTCCATAATCAATTAAGGCTTCCTCTTTATTATAAGCTTCTCCCCACTCTTCTGTTTCTGATGCTTCTACTATCTCTTCAATATATTCTTCCATGATTCCTATATTTCCTCCAATCCTTTTTGCTTTTTCTATGTTTTTTTCTATCAGTACAAATAGATACTTTTCTATTTCTTCTAATCTTTCTTCCTCATTATAACATTTTCTCCTTAGATTGGGAATATAAATATTAACAATTATTTTATGGTCATCTAATACAATTCCTTCTTCATTTCTTAACATATATATCAATGATTTTCTCATTTCCTTGAAATGCAAAATTATTGATATTGACTTGAATAATATAATTATATTCTTCTGTTTTATCCTGACTTCCTTCTTTTCTTTTTCTACTGAATATTCCATCTACATATTGCATATTCCTTTGTAAGATAGCTAAAGAAGAGTTATTATTTACTTCAATATTAATATACATATCTCCTAATTTGGCTACATAATCGCAACGACTCCCTTTATCCTTCTTCTTATTTTTATTCACTTCATTTTTCATAAGTACTAAGTTTTTAAGTAATTCTTCATACGATACATCAACTAAATACGACAATAGTTTACAACTATATTTGATTCTTCCCTCATTTTGAAACATGCTTTAAACATCGCATCACTTAGGATAGTATATTTTTCTCCTTCTTTTTTTGGTTCATAGACTTCAACTACATATTCATTATTTTTCTTTAATTGATGAAGTGTTCTATAATTTGCTCCTCTTAATTTAAACATTTCCGTCTCCTCCCTATCCCTCTACCCACAATTTGTTCTTTTTTGGTATTTTACTAAATCTCAATCTTATTGTAAAATGACTGTTTTTCTATTTTTGTTTTTCCTAAAATGCAGTTTATTCCCTTTTTCAAACAAAAATAAAATAATTGTACTGCAAAAGCTTCAAATACAACATAACGAAAAAAGAATAACTTTTTGTTACTCTTTATTCATTGAAAAACTTATCTCCCTAAAGATAAGGTTGAATAACATTCTGTGATGCTACAATGCATGGAACAAACGCAACTTGTAATTCAATATAAGTTTTCCTACTTCACAAAATCTTTTCCATTTCCTTTTAATATTTGATACAATATAAAACAGATGTGTTAGTAGGTCTGGCTGAATAACTTTCTATTCCTTGATAGTTTTCAGTAATTCTTTGAGTAGATGTATATGATGTTCTTCCTGACGCGCCAGATGATGATTTGCTAGCTTCTTGATTTTTAACTATCCAATTCCGATTGCCTCCATATTGAAATATTCTATTTTCTGTTGTTGAATTTCCAGTTCCCCACACTCCTGAGGCCATGACAGTTGAATTTTGGTGTTTACCTACATCACTTCCTGAACCTTCTTTTACATTTAAAACATTATTTGTATGTCCATTTGTTCCTGTGCCACGTAAGAATTCTCCTCTTAAATCTGGAACTGCAAAAGTAGTTGTCCCATCCCCACCATAATAATTATAGCTACCTAGTCCTGCCTTAAACTGTTCTGCCAATTTCGGATATTCACTGATATTATAAATACTTCCATCACAAGATAAATAGCCATCTGGTGGAGTTACTGAACCCATATAAGATATAACTGTTCCAACAGGATTTGTTTCTTTCTTTGTTCCAATCTCTCCTGTTTCTTCATCAATTTCACAGTCCTCTTTTTGAACAGTTACTCTTGTTTCAGATACAGTTTTACATGCACAATACTTACTACTACATATAGCTATGGCTGTATCTCCATTCGCATTGATTTGTAGCTTTCCAGTTTTAGGCATAGAGCCTTTAAACGCTAAAGCTTCTTCTTTATTTTTTACATTTACAAATTTACCACCTACAATTTCAAAGTTAATTTTCTCATAACTTTCTGCACTACTTTCAGGTAGTACATGATCAATATAAAAGACATTTCCTGCCTCTATAATTCCATAAGCAGAATCTTCTAAGGCACCTTTTTCTGCTCGATTAATAATTGATATTATGATTATCTCCCAAAAACTATTTTTTTAGATTTTCGATAATTTTTTTATCCTTATAAAATAAGGACTTCTAAAAATGGAAAATTCAAATTTTATACTTTATGGGAGATAATCATATTATAGATGCTGCTGCTATTAATGCAATCACTGCAAGTATTACAATAACTGCGAGTAATTCGATTAAAGTAAATCCTTTTTTCATTTACTAACATCCTCTCATTGTACAACTATTTATTTAGGAATTGTAATGACTGGGCGAATTCCATAAGACTGTGCAATTAATGGTGATGAATTATGTAATCTACCATAGTCATCTATAATAGACACCTTAAATTCCAAAGAATCTTGAACCTGACTTGGTGCAAACAAGGTACTTGTCCAGTACCCCCCACTGAAATATTTTTTACCATCATAGTCGGATCTATAAGAATTTGAATCAGCCACACTACAAAAATATCCACCCGACGCACCTAAACAACTATATGTATAATTAAATAACCAATCATATCTACTCAAAATATATGTCTTTTTACGCCATTCCCCATACGTTGAACCACTCCCATCTAAATAATACCAACCAATAAATTGCTCTTTATCATTTTCTGCAAGGCTATTGCCTAAGCCTAAGATTTTGTTACTATTCCATTTTAAATTATCTTCCTTATTTGCTCCAGTAAGCTCTGCAATCTCATCGGCACTAATCAGCCTTGCAGTATTTTTAATAGATGTATCCCAGTTTCCTATATCTTTTTCTAACTGTTCACCAACTTCTTTCATTTTATGATCTTCTTTCGAATCATTCGTTAATGTACTATTCCATTGCACATGTACAGTCGTATTATGGTCAAGAATCATTGTATAATTTTTTCCATCGTCTTTATAAACATACCATTTCATACAACCCTCTTTAATTAATGTCGGAGTTCCAAATTCATTCACATTTGCTAAAGCTTCTTCTTTGGTACATTTCTTACTTATATCTGTTGGATCTAGGTAAACTTCTGCTAGATAGGTTTTGTCTTTTGCTATTTCTATCGTTGCTCCACTTTCAACTTTAGGCTCATCTGGAGTACTTGGCTTGACTTCACCTGTTCCATCACATTTATCTAAAAATCCTTTTTGTGAGGTACATGTTTTAAATTCTTTTGTTTCCATATCCATTTCATAATGGACATAGTAAGCATTAAATCTTAGGTTTGCCATCTCAACAAAGCCATTATTTATTTTTATTTCGTTATTTACTCCATTATAGGGCGTATCCCCCTTAATCTCTAAGTTTAAAATGACTTCATTATTTTCATCTACAACGGTTTTTCCTTTTACTTTATAGGTTTTTCCATCCGTATTTTCTATATTATTAATCATCAACATATTTTCAATTGTATCTACATAAAAGAGTGCACTTTCCTCAGCAGCTTTTAGCCTTGACTTATTTACTAAACTAAGTATTAATGGTACTGCAATTAGGGCTATTACTGCAAGTATTACAATTACTGCAAGCAATTCTATCAAAGTAAATCCTTTGTTGTTTTTCTCTATATAAACAATCCTCCTATTTCGCCACATGATTACCACCTTTAATACATCTTTAACACATATGGATTGCTAACAGAACCTATTGGTGCTACACCTGTATCATTCATAGAAGAGTCAAGTACTAAAGTAGTTGGAACATAAATGACAGGATATACATATAAAGAACTTGTAACATTTGCCATAGTAAGACCGCTTGAAGTAATGGACCAAACTTTCTGTTGTCCTTTTACTGTATTTCTTAAATAATATCCTACCTCTATATTACTATCATCCTTTACAACCAGATTCGTAAGCCAATTCGTTGCTACACATTGTGCATCAAAATTTGTCGTTCTGCAAGAGCTCGCTAAAGAAGCATTCATATAGTCACTTACAGATAATAATGAAATGGCAGTGCCTCTTACTTCTTGTTTTAAAGCTTCATCCCCCATTACTAAATCAAGTGTACTTGAAGTACTATCCACTTCTCCCAACATCCACTTAGGTGTTTTTAAATTCTTTTTTAAAGAATCACTAAAGCTATTAAAAACAGTTGTATTCAAATATTGATACATCTTAAGGGAATCTTCAGAAAGAAGAATATTTGCTGCGTCATCTCTTTCAGACCATATTGTTTTTGATTTTTTTCCAGTTCTTACTAGCTTCATTACTTTATTTGTTGTATCAATACTAACAATATTCCACATTTCTGCATTTGAACTTCCTGGAGCCATTAATAACTGAATATAATTATTTGGATTATTTCCGCGATAATAATACATATTTTTCGCACTACCTGTTGCATCCATATCACCAGGATAGTTTATTTTAGAAGAATATAATCCATCTTCTGTAGAGGCAGATGTTTTAATATCCGCCTTGTCTAAAATATATCTTTCTACTGTAAAGTCATGTTCTTCTGCTTCTGTAACACTCATTTCTAAATATTCAAAATCAAAAGTATTATTTCGGTATGTTACCCTAATAACCCCATTCATAATTTCTCCATCCAGTGGATTCTTAATTTTTTCTTTTTCAAGAAAATCATATTCTTGTAATTTGGCTAACTCAATATAAATGGTTTTTTCCTGCGCCCTATTTCTATCCGCCTTCCCTTTTTCACTAAGTAAATAATCTTTTGTTGCATTCTCAATACTATCAATCTGTACCTTATATAAGTCTTCCTTTGAATCATCGATATGTTTTGCTACTCTTGGTAAGATAAGTACAACAATAATAGCAAAAACAGTGATTACTGCTAAAAGTTCAACTAATGTAAATCCTTTCTTCATTTGTTATTCCTTCCTTTCTTCATATGTAACTTTTAAAGTCATTCCTTCTTCTATTTTCGTTCCTTCTAGAATGCTTGCTTCTTTTACATACCCATTCCCTTCTTCTTCTAATGTAACTGAAAGTAGTTGTGCAAGCACCTCGACTTCTGTTTTGCTATATCCCTTGATAGAAGGCATTTGGATGTTTTTTCCATTTGTAAGAAGAAACAATTTATCTTTTTCAACTAAAGTTATGTTTTCTTTTGGATATTGGTCTATTACTTGTATACCATCTCCAATAGTAACAATATCTAGCTTATAACTTTCTAAATCCTTTACAACTGTAGAAACAGGAAGTCCTACATATGGTTCTAAGGAAACTGTTTTTGTTTCTTCTATCTTCTTTTCTTCTTCATAAATATTTTTATATTTTGCAATATTTTTCACAAGATTTTTAACGGCGTTCGCCAGACCTATATACTGTCCTTGTTTTGGTTGTCTCATTGCCCCATAGATAATGATTTGAGGTTCTTCTTTCGGATACATAATTACACTTGAGAAAATATAATTGTTTTCTCCTTTTAGATACCCCTTTCCTGATTCATAAATCTGTGCTGTTCCTGTTTTTCCAATTAAATCGAATCCCTCAATACTATACCTTTTACCTGCTGTACCACTATCTGTACCGTTTATAGTATTATACATCAATTCTTTTATCTTTTCAATGCTAGATTTTTTGACTAACTGTTCTGATTTTTCTACCTTTCTCTCCTCTATAATCTCCCCTGTATTGGGATTTACAATTTTACTTATAATATGGGGATTTAATGCGTATCCATTATTGGCAATAATAGTTGCTGCTTTCAATTGTTGCATCACGGTTGTTTTAATTCCTTGCCCAAACCCAGCAGTCATTACCTCTAATTCATATTTAAATTGAATTTGCCCAGGAGATTCATGTGATAATTCAATCCCAGTTTTAGAACCAAATCCATATTTTTTCAAACAATCTTTTAACTGTTCCCTTGACAAATACTCCCTAATCAAATGAACAACACCTACATTCGAAGAATATTCGAATCCTTTATCAAGAGTAATTGTACCCCAACCTCGTTCATTCCAGTCATTAATCGTATCGTCACCTATTTTTACATGTCCTGATTCGAAGGTTCGTCCTCCATCATAATTTCCAGTTTCTAAAGCACATAAATAAGTATAAATTTTCATAGTGGAACCAGGTTCATATGAAGTTGTTACAAAAGGATTTTCATAAGATGTCACATTTCTTACATTAGGATCAAACGATGGACTAGAAGACGCTCCTAAAATGTCTCCCGTCTTTGCATCCATAACGGCTAAAATGGCAAAATTAGGATCATATGTTTTAGCAATTTCTTCTATTTCTGTTTCAATAAATCGTTGTACACTTGCATCAATCGTTAAATAAATATCATAGCCATCCTTCGCTTCGTCATTAATTTCATTTGTTCCCGCAATTTTATAACCATAACGGTCCTGTTGATATTCTAAATAGCCATCTTCCCCTTTCAATATATCATTGTAAGCTACTTCGATTCCCATCTCTCCAACAATTTCCGTTGCAACTTTTCCCTCATTCTCTACTTCTGTTCCTTTCGCATAACCCACAATATAAGAAGCAAAGTTTCCATTCGGATAATATCTTTTAGAACTTTCTGTAAATGAGATGCCAGGAAGATTTAAAAATAAAATTTCATCTTTTTTTAGTTCAGTAATTCCTTTGCCTATACTTCCAAATTCCACTTGGTACTTTTTATTTTTTATTCCATTTTCCAAAATAGACTTAATTTTTTCTTTATCTGCCTCTAATACTTCTGCAAGCTTAGTTGCTGTTTCTTCCACATCTACTACATGTTTTGGTGTTTTTGAATCTTTACTTCTAGACTCATCTAAATAAGCAATTAAGGTATAGGAAGTGACATTCATAGCAAGCGGGTCTCCACTTATATCAAAAATATTCCCACGAGAAGCACCAATCGTTTTCTTGACTGTATTTCTTGTACTGGCAAAATTAGATACGTTTTTGCCATATACCACTGGAGATAAGGAAAGATAGGCTAGTTTTATATAAAGCAAAAAAAGAAGAAAAGAAAAGATATAGAATATTTTTTTTGGTAAATTCCAATTCTTTTTTTTCTTCTTTGTATTCATTTTGTCACCTCTAATTAGTCGTTGATTACGATTACATTATCATTATTATACGCTAATCCCATGTCACTTACAACACCTTTTACTTTATCAAAAGATGTTAATTCATTCACCTTCATCACTAGACTTTCATTTTTCTTATCTTGTGCATCTATTTCATAACGCACTTTTTCAACACTCATACTTAGGTTAGAAATGGAAGCGCCACAAAAAATCTGTACTACAAAAGTAGAAATAAAACAAACAAAAATCAATAAATATAAACAAACTTCTCCTTTTGTAATCGGTTTTCTTCGCTTTCTATTCTTCATATTTTCTCCCCTATCTTATCTTTTTTATCACACGTAGTTTTGAACTCCTAGCTCTCGGATTTTTCTCTATTTCTTCCTTACTTGGTTTTATCACCTTTAAAACTTCATAATCTTTTAAATAAGCATCAGGAATAACGGGTAAATTTTTTAGACCATCCTCTAATTTACTTACCTCTGTATAAATATTCTTACAAATTCTATCCTCTAAAGAATGAAAGGTAATTACACAAATTCTTCCATCTATATTTAAAAGACTTAATGCATCCTTCAAAGATTTTTGAAACACATCTAATTCATGATTTACTTCAATACGAATGGCCTGAAATACTTTTCGTGCTGGATGTTTTTCTCTTTGGTATTTAAAAGGAACTGCTTCCTTTATAAGAGTAACAAGTTCAAGTGTCGTATTAATTTCTTTTTTGTCTCTTTCTGATACAATTTTTTTAGCAATACTTCTTGCATATTTTTCTTCTCCATATTCTAAGAAAATACGAGTAAGTTCTTCTACAGAATATGTATTGACAACATCATGGGCAGTTAAAGACGCTTTTTGATTCATTCGCATATCCAAGTAAGCATCTTGGTGAAAAGAAAAGCCCCTTTCTTTTTGATCTAACTGTGGACTTGAAACACCTAAATCATACAAAATAGCATCTACTTTCTTTACATTTCTTTTAAAAAGTTCTTCTTTGATGTTTACAAAGTTACTTGAAATAATTTCAAAATTAGATGCGATTTCACCTAAACGATGTGTACTATAAGAAATGGCTTCTTCATCTTGATCAAAACTATACAATTTTCCTTTTGGAATTCGTTTCAGAATTTCACTAGAGTGTCCCCCATATCCAAGTGTACAATCTACAACAATAGAATCTTCTTTTAAATCTAGGTTTTCAATCGCCTCTTTTAGTAAAACACTTTCATGCATATTACACCATATTGGTTTGGAAGAGTTTATCTGCTATATCAGAGAAGCTATCCTTACTTTCATCTAAATAATTTTCCCAAATCTCTTTACTCCAAACTTCAAGCCTTTCATTTACACCAATAATAACCACATCTTTATTTAAAGATGCCCACTCTATAAGTGGAGTAGCAATATTGATTCTACCTTGTTTATCCATATTCATTTCACTAGCGCAGGATAAGAATGCTCTTAAAAATGTACGTGTTTCTTTTGTGTTGGGTAATTCCTTATATTTTGTAATAATTCTTTGCCACTCCTCTTTTGGATAGATAAAGATGCATCCATCTAATCCTCTTGTTACTATGAAGTCATTTCCTAAATCATTTCGCATTTTTACAGGAATAGTCACACGTCCCTTTTCATCCAAACGTTGATGGAATTCGCCCATGAACATAGGAATCACCCCCACATTTTGCCACTTTTAACCACTGTGTACCACTATTATAACGTTTTTTAGGATTTCTGTAAAGGCATTTCCTTTCTTTTTTTATTTGGTTTACAAAAAAAAGATAGACAAAATCTATCTTTCCTATTCCTTTTTACGTGTTTTTTAATTTCCCATTTTCATAAATGGCTGTACTCGTATAAAGTGTTAGTTCAGCATAAGTTACTTTATAATCTTCAATTTTAAAAACAACTGTATCTTCCTTTGTTGATTTAATGGAAACATCTAAAGTTACACCATTTTCGTTGGTTAGAATTCCATTCTTTAAAAAATACGTTCCATCATAAGAAACTCCATTTCCTTCTATTTGTGCTAGTGCTATTTCTTGTTCAATTGAATTAACATATTTTAATAATAATGTATTAATCGCAACTTGGTCATAACCTGTTTTTGTATCTTCTTCTTTTTTCGAAAAACAACCAGTACATAAAAAACAAATGAGAATACTTACACCTATCTTTTTTAACATTCCTCTATCTCCTTCTTCCTTTTTCTTGTTCATATAAATAAGCACAATCCATAAAATCTGGGTTCATAGATCCTCCTCCCTTTAATGGAGCAGACATAACAACAACCTTTCTGCATTTTCCCTCCATATAATCAATTTTATCTAAAGTGTATTTACTTGCAAACAATCGTTTAATGGCATTTTTAGGAAGAGTAGTTAATCTTGGATACTTATACGTATATTTATAAGCACACTGAATTCTTCCATTTGGTTTTAATTGTCTACTTGCTTTATTTTGAAGAAAATCCATATATTCCTCTTCACTCATGCTATGAAATGCATCTCGAACTACATAAGATTCAACATTAGAAAAAAGCATCAAATCATACTTTTCTTCCCCTTTACCTATATCTAAAACACTTCCCTCTTCAAATGTAATTTTAATATTTTTCATATTTTCTTTCGTCTGATTATAGTTTTCTTCACTCTTCAAATAGGGATTGGATAGAATAAGATTTTCCTTAGAACCAAAGCTATAAAAAAGATGTGACTTGGCTAGCGTTTGATTCGAATAAGAAACGGCTTGATATACAAAATCCCAATATTCTCGAAAAGGTACACCTAAATATTGCCTCAAACGTAAATACATCTGATAATCCAATCGATTTTCCTCCAAGAAAAAGGAAATATAATCCTCATAGGAGAAAGCTTGTAACGCAGCATATTTTAAACCTGCATAAAAAACAGAAAGAACATTAGTATCAATATTATGTATCTTTTTCGCCCCTAAACAAGCTAGGTTTAAGCACTGATCAAAACTTCCTGTTACGGTTAATACTTCTTTATTTTTTACATCAATTTGTTCTAGATAGGAAAGATTTTCTGTTGTATCTGGATAAATAGTAGAATACCCTGAAAATCCTGAATAGTAAAAAGAATAACTTTTCTGATTAATTAACTCAATTGATTTTTGCTTTGCTTCTTCAACATTTAAAAACATAATATACGCTCCTATCTTCTAAAACAAGTTTATAATCTTTTTACCAGATAGTCAAGAAAAAAAGAAACTTTTCGTTTCCTCTTAGTTACTATCCTTTAAAATTTCAATGGCCTTTCTCATTTTCATGTCATACTCAATCATTTCAGCACCACCACATAATTTTAAGAATTCTTCTTCACTCATTTTATATTCTTCAGCTAATTTCTTAATCTCAGCATCAACGTCCTCTTTAGCAATCGTAATTTCTTCTTTCTTAGCAATTTCTTCTAATAAAAATCTAGAGGCAACACGTTTTTCTGCTTCAGGATGCATTTCTTCTTTTAAAGCTTCTTCATTTGATGCAGTAAATTGATAGTATTGTTCCATTGAAATTCCTTGCATCTGTAGTCTTTCACTATATTGTTCTAACATGCGATCAAGTTCATCATGTATCATTTGATGAGGAATCTCCACTTCCATATTGCTAATAGCTTTATCTAATACTTCATCTATAAATTTGTTTTCTGCTTCACTTGTCTTACGTGCTTCAATGGTTTTCTTTAATTCTTCTTTTAGTGACTTTTCATCATTGATTCCTTCCATGCCAAGATCTTCAAAAAATTCTTCGTTAAGTTCAGGAATCTTCGTTTCCTTAATTTCATTTACTTTTACTTTGAAAGTAGCAGGAGCACCTTTTAAATCCTCCTCATGATAATCTTCTGGAAATGTCACTTGAATATCCTTTTCTTCTCCCTTTTTCATACCAATTAATTGTTCCTCAAAACCAGGAATAAATGTATTTGAACCAATAGTTAAAGAATAATTTTCTGCTTTTCCACCATCAAAAGGAACACTATCCTTAGATCCTTCAAAATCAATAATAACTATATCCCCATCAGCCACATTTCCTTCTTTTACAACTACTTCAGCGTAACGTTTTCTCATATGTTCTAAAGACTTTGTTACTTCTTCATCACTTACTTCTACTTTTTCTTTTTTTATACCTAATTTCTTATATTCTCCTAGTTTTACCTCTGGTCTTAGTGTTAAAGTAAATAAGAATTCAATGTAGTCATCACTCATAGCACTAATTGTAGCATCTGGGCGAGTTACAATTTCTACATCTTTATTTTCCTCCATTACTTCTTCATAAGCAGATTGAATAAGTGTATCTGCAGCATCTAACCAAATATTATTTTGCCCATATTCTTTGATTACAATATTGACAGGTGCCTTCCCTTTTCTAAAACCATTGATAGAAATCTTCTTTTGTATACCTTTTACTGTTTTATCAATTGCTTTTTTCCAAGCTTCTCCTTCTATTTTCTTTTTAATTTCTTTTGTATTTGCCATAAATCATAATCCTCCTCATATACTCTTTTAGTATATAATAAATTCTGTCGATTATCAAGGAAAAGGAATCATCTTTTCCAAAATATTTTAGATAATTTGTTTCTATTTAACTATACAAAAGAAAAAAGGGAGAAAATCACAATGAGATAGACAAAAAAGACTACTCTTTCTTTTGTAGAAAAAAAGTAGTCATCCACTGAATTGATTAAATATATATCAATAAATGAATTTTATTTATCGAAAAGAGTAACTTCCAAAATCACTCTTTTTAGTACATAAGTCTAAACTATTGCAATAATTCTACAACTTATTTTTTATAGTAACTTTCTTTTCTACTATTTTTTTCTGAATCAAAAACAAATATAATACTTCTAAAAATTTCTATTACTCTATTTTTTACAAATTAAATCTACATACCACATTCTTATATAGTGCAAAAAAAGCTGTTAAATAGTAATATGATAAGGAGAATCCTTTGTTCCATCCCCTCCGCTTACTTTCACATTTTTATTTAAGACAACTATAGGACGAAATGGATATCCAAACCATCCATTTAAAGAGGGGTGATCATAGCCATAAGATACCTTTACATAACCCATCGTATCACTATAACACCTAGACAACCAATATTTACCTGATACAGGCCATAACGCATCATTATTTACAATAGTATACGTATCAACAGACAAATTAATCACTGCATACCCCCGTGAAATATATTTTAATGCTTTTATATAATCATCGCATACAATTGGATTACTTTCTGTTCCAAAACGAATTTCATTACTAGATACTGACAATGCTACTAACTCTACTGTCTTATCATCTCGTATTTGATTCACATACCATGTATCTATTTCATGTGGATCAATAGTTTGGTTACTACTATACCCCGTGATTGAAGTTGGCAGTTCATATACATACCTACTTGGAGAATAATGCACATAATCTCCTTTCTTTAACACATCATAAACATAAGTTGTTTTTGTTCTACTATCTCCTGTTTTACATACCATTTCATTTTTAACCCTATCTTCGGCACAAACTTGATAGTAATAGGTTGTATCTTCTTTTAAACCATCTAAGCTACATGTGGTATATTCTTCATTTAAAGTTCCTAATTCTGTATAATCTCCATTTATTAAAGAATACTTACAAGTAACTTTCCCAATTCCTGATAAAATATCTATACTAGTGAATGGTATCACAATCTTTTGTTGTGTCTGACTTGTCTCATTTAAAACAATATCTGGACCTGTTGCATCTACTTTAAAAATATAATCGCTAGCTGTTATTTGTTTTTCCCCATTTGACGCTAAAGCAAATAAGGTTCCCTCCTCTGTTTCATTTTTTGTATACATTACATCAACATTTCCTGACACTTTATACCAATAATCTGCTTGTATCGTTGTTTCTGTTGTTTCAACACATACTGTAGGGGATAATTCATTCCCACATTTTTCTAAAATAACACCATTTACTTCTCCTTCTTTTGTAGACTTAATATAATAGTCAAATCCCTGCATAGTTGGAAAAGTAACTTTATCTATCTGTTTTCTTACATAAGAGTCAACTGGTGTTTCTGGTTCTGTTTGCGCCACAATTAACGGTTTTTCTTGCTCATTTGGCTTAATACTACCTGTTCCATCACACTTATCCAAGAACCCTTTTTGTGAGGTACATGTTTTAAATTCTTTTGTTTCCATATTCATTTCATAATGTACATAATATGCATTAAATCTTAAATTTGCGGTTTCTATAAAACCATTATTTATTTTTATTTCGTTATTTACTCCATTATAGGGTATATCTCCTTTAATTTCTAAGTTTAAAATCACTTCATTATTTTCATCTACAACGGTTTTTCCTTTTACTTTATATGTTTTTCCATCCGTATTTTCTATATTATTAATCATCAACATATTTTCAATTGTAT
>CAPHZB010000005.1 GCA_948629335.1 uncultured Bacilli bacterium | reverse complement strand
TGAGAGGGACAAATTAAATAGAGAAAATCTTTATTTAATTTTCTCTACTCGATTTGCAATGTATTACATTGTAGCTAAATGAAATAATAGGATATTTGTAATTTATCTTTTTGTAGAAATCATATGAATATGTAAACGAGAAGAAAGAAGATACTCATATTTTAAATTTTCTTTACATATTTTTTATAGATTTCAATTAAATTGGGATCATTTTAATTTTGGAGATGAACGTATTTAGATGAATGTATTTTTTTCAATTTTATCTAAATCTCCCTTTTTGCTTCATCTATTTATATAGATTTAAAAAATATGTTTTCTCTTTTTAAATATCTGTAAATATATCTCTTCAAATAGAACATTTTATTCATTTTACAAGAGAAAAAGAATGGTTTACAATGTGAGTCAGTGAAGAAAAATCACTTTAGAAAGGAGATACAAATGAGTACAACAAGAGAAGAACAATTAGAAGAAGGAAAAATCATTCCAATTACTTTTGATTACGTATTTTGTAATATTTTTAATAATACAGATAATATCATTATCTTAGAAAATTTTTTAGCCTGTTATTTAGAAGTTCCTTTAAGTAGGATAAGAGGACATGTTGAAATATTAAGTAGAAATCTTATTATAGAACATAAAAAAGAAGCCAATAAACAAATCGATTTATTAGTCGACATAGAAGGAGAAAAAGTAAATATTGAACTACAAAATGAGATATCGAGTGGAATTATTAATCGAAATGTTATCTTTGCGAGTAAGGTACATGCAGGACAGTTAAAGCTAAGAAAAAAAGAAGAGAAAAAAGATAGCTATAGTAAATATGCAAGGATTAAAAGAACGTTACAAATCAATTTAATGAGAGGAAAAGAGGAAAAGAGAGTAAAGGAAAGTTATTACTTAAAAAATGAAGATGGAAAGATTTTGACGGAAAAGTTTCAAATCGACTTAGTAAATATGGAAAAAGCAAAAAAAATCTGTTACACTAAAGAAGAAACAAAGTTAGCCAGATGGTGCACAGTGATTATGGCAACAACAAAAGAAGAATTCGATAAGGCTTTAGGAGAGGATTTAATGGAAAAAGAGGCAAGAGATTTACTAGAGGAAAAGGTAGAACAATATAGTCGAGATAAAGAAGTAATAGAGATGTATGAAGAATATTCAAGAGCAGAGTTAGAAAGAGAGTCTGTTTTAGAAGAAGCTATAGAAAAAGCTGAAGCACTTGGAATGGAAAAGGGAATGGAAAAGGGTGAATATAAGAAACAGGTGGAAATTGCACAAAACTTACTACGAATGGAGTTTCCTATTGAACAAATTAGTGAGGCAACATCCTTATCAATAGAAGAATTACAAAAGCTAGATAGATGATTCTATCCTTTTTGTTTTGTAAATAAAAAAATTACTGCTGCATGTTGTTTGATAAATACAAAAATGTATTTGTAGTAATTTTAATTTAAATATAGTATAATAAGTATATGCTTATGTTATATATATAAACTAAAAATAGAGAATTGGTTCAAAGAAAGTAGGTGGAATATGTATAGAAACACATATGTAGAGGTGAATGAAGATGCAATAAAAAATAATGTTAAAGAAATAAAAGAAAAATATCCAGATTATACCTATTATATTGGAGTTGTAAAAGGAAATGCTTATGGACATGGGGCGTATGTTACAAAAGCAATGCAAGAAGCTGGAATTAATTATTTTGCTACTTCTTCTTTAGAAGAAGCCATTGAAGTTCGAAAGTATAATACAGATACTCCTATTTTATGTTTAGAGCCAATTGATTCACAATATATAGAAGATATTTTAAGGTATAATGTAACCGTTACTATTGATAGTCTTTCTTTAGCAGAACACTATAATGAACTTGAATTTAAAGGAAAATTAAAAGTACATCTAAAGTTAGATACAGGAATGAATCGTTTAGGAATGAAAACAAAAGAGGAACTTCATAAAGTAATTCATCTTTTAGAAAAAAACAATTCTTTTATGATTGAAGGCATTTATACCCATATGGCAACAACAGGAATTAACGATTTCTATTATGATAAACAAGTAAATACCTTTTTAAAACTGACTAAGGAAATTGATTTAAAAAAAATACCTATCGTTCATTTGGGACGTTCTTTAACTCTTGTAAATCATCCCAAATTAGATTTTGTAACTGGCGTACGTTTAGGAATCATCTTATATGGATTGAATGGTTCCATGCCTATTCGTGGGGGAATTAGAGGATGGTTAAGTGAAAAAAAAAGAAACCATTTCTTAAAAAAATATCATGTAAGTAGAACAGTGAGGCAAAATGATTTAAAAGTAAAAACTGCTTTTTCTCTCTATACAGAAGTAATGAGTTTAAAAAAAATAAAGGCAGGGGAATTTGTTGGTTATGGGGCAAAATTTATAGCAAAGGAAGATAGTTTTATTGCAACAATTCCTATTGGATATGCTGATGGAATGAATAAAAAATTGAACTATGTTTCAATCTTTGGAACCAAATACACAATTATTGATGTATGCATGGATATGACAATGGTTTTAGTGGATGCAAACGTAAAATTACATGATAAAGTGGAAATTTTTGGAAACACTATTAGTATAAAAGAAGCATCAAGAAATATAGGTGAAAATGTCTACCATCTCTTTTTAAGTGTTACTTCACGTGTTCCCAGAATATATAAAGAAAAAATAGAAATTAAATATTAAAGGAGGTGTTTCTATGGAGTTTGAAGTATTAATTATGGGAAGCGATGCGAATGCGTATTATATGGCAAGATGTTGTTATGAGAAATATCATAAAAAAGCACACTTAATCGGCGCATATTATCGTGCATTTACAAAGTATTCAAATATTTTAACCATTGAATATGACAAAGAGATTTGGAGTGAAGAGGGATTTTTGAATGCTCTTAAAAAATATAAAGAGGTCCATAAAGGAAAAGTACTTTTAATTGCCTCAAATGAAACCTATGCTGAATTTATATCTAAAAATAGGGAGCAATTAAAAAAAGATTTTTATTTTAACTATCCAAATATCGAAATTATAAAAAGCTTAACTACCAAAGAAATTTTCTATAAAACTTATGAGAATTCTTGTTTGGATTTTCCAAAAACATTTTATTATGATTGCAAGAAAAATGAGAAAATAAAAGTTGATTTTACATATCCTCTTATTGTAAAACCATCGAATGTTGTAGAGTATAATCATATCGATTTTGAAGGAAAGAAGAAAATTTATAAAATTGAATCAGAGGAGGAATTAAAACATACTATAGATTTCATTAAAGAATCAGGATATAAAGACACACTCATTATTCAAGAATTTATTCCGGGAGATGATTCCCATCTCTTTGATGCAGTTGTGTATTCTGATAGAAATAAAAAAGTTTCGCTTATCTCTTTCGCTCAAATTGGTTTGCAAGAACATGCTTCTAAAATGGTAGGAAATGCTGCTGTTTTAATCAACGGGTATAATACATATGATGGAAATGTTTTAGAAATGGTAGAAAAAATAAAAACATTTATGGAGAAAATCGGATACATGGGATTTGCCGAATTCGATATGAAATATGATGAGAGAGATCATAAATTTAAAGTATTAGAAATTAATGCCCGTCAAGGAAGATGTAGTTATTATATTAGCCAGGCAGGTTATAATTTAGTTGAAACTATGGTAAATGACTTAATTTTAGAAAAAGAAATTCCTTATCACTTTATTAATGAAGAAGTACTTTTATCCTTTGTACCTAAAAAGATTGCAAAGATGCATATTAAAAATGAACAGTTTAAAAGACAGACATTAAAAATGTGGAAATATCGTGTAAATCCAATGAAGTGTAGGGAAGATAAGTCTTTTTTAAGAAAAATCTTACTTTTGAAATTAAGAAAACGATATATTGAAGAATACAAAAATGGATATTGGAAAGATTAGGAGGTATTCCTATGTGTGGATTTGTAGGTTTTGTTGATCGAAATGAGAAAAAACAAAAAGAAAAAATAATAAAAGATATGGCGGATATGATTATTCATAGAGGTCCTGACAGTGAGGGTTACTATACAGATGACATCATTGGTCTAGGATTTAGGCGTCTTTCCATTATTGACTTGAATGGAGGAAGTCAACCTATTTATAACGAAGATAAAACAAAAGTGATTCTTTTTAATGGTGAAATCTATAATTATGAAAGTTTACGTGAAGATTTAATAAAAAAAGGACATATTTTTACAACGAAAACAGATACGGAAGTAGTACTGCATGGATATGAAGAATATGGAAATAAAATATTTTCTCATTTAAGAGGGATGTTTGCATTTGTTATTTATGATACAAAAACAAAAGAAGTGGTAGGCGCAAGAGATCACTTTGGAATCAAGCCCTTTTACTATTATTTAACAGAGGATGAACTTTTATTTGCATCTGAAATCAAAGCTTTTTTAAAGCATCCATCTTTTATAAAAGAAGTCAATAAAAAAGCATTAAAAATGTATTTGATTTTCCAATACTCTGTTTTTGAGGAAACATTCTTTAAGAATGTATACAAATTAAAACCGGGACATTATTTTACTTATAAAGAAGGACAATTTAAGACAAAACAATATTTTCATGTTTCATTTGATAAAACAGATAAACCTTATGTAGAATATAAAGAAGAGATGAAAAATGTATTAGAAGAATCCATCAAATACCATCAAATGACATCTGATGTAGAGGTAGGCTCTTACTTAAGTGGAGGAGTAGATTCTTCGTATGTTGCAGCAGTCGCACATCCTGATAAGACATTTTCAGTAGGATTTGCTGTTAAAAATGAAGGAAAATTTACATTTGATGAAACAGTGTATGCGAAAGAATTATCAGAACTTTTACACATTAAAAATACAAGTGAGTTAATTTCTAGTGACGATTTCTTTAACGCCTTACCAACAGTACAATATTATACAGATGAACCCCACGCGAATTTATCAACCGTTCCCCTTTATTTTTTATCAAAATTGGCTAGAAAACAGGTGAAAGTTGTTTTATCAGGTGAGGGTAGTGATGAAATGTTTGCGGGATATAATGAGTATTATGAACCAAATGTGATTAAGGTATATTTAAAACTGCCACTTTTCTTGCGAAGAGGATTTGCCCGTATTGCGCAACCATTTCCTCATTTTTCAGGAAAAAATACAATTTTAAAATGTTCAAAACCTATAGAAGAAAGATATATTGGACATGCATTTGTTATGAATGAGGAAGAAGCAAACGATATTTTATGTGATGAACTAAAAGACAATATGAAAATTAGTGATGTTTTAAAACCATATTATGATAAAGTAAAGGATAAAGATGATATTACAAAAAAAATGTATATTGATTATCATTTCTGGTTACCACAAGATATTTTATTAAAAGCCGATAAAATGACAATGGCAAATTCTTTAGAACTTCGTGTTCCTCTTCTAGACAAAGTGTTATTTGAACATGCTTCTAAAATACCAACAAGGTATTTAATTCATGACAAACAGACGAAGTATATTTTTAGAGAAATTGCAAGTGAGAAGATGCCAGAAGAGTGGTCTAAAAGAAGAAAATTAGGTTTTCCTGTTCCTTTTTCAAAATGGATTAGGGAAGAAAAATATTACAAAATGGTCAAAAAATGTTTTGAAGAGGAATATGTGAACGCATTTTTTGACCAAGAGAAAATTTGTAATTTATTAGAGGAACATTACAAAGGAATACAGAATTATGGAAGAAAAATATATAATATTTACATCTTCTTAATTTGGTATAAAAAATTTTTTATAGAGATGAAGTGATACAATGTGTGGAATTGCAGGTTATGTAGGAAAAAAACCGAATCAGGAAATCTTAAAAAAAATGACAGACCGAATTGCGTATAGAGGTCCTGATAGCGAAGGATTTTATGTAGATAATCAAGTAGCTCTTGGACATAGGAGACTTGCTATTATTGATTTAAGTACAGGAGGTCAGCCTATCTATAATGAGGATAAATCAGTAGTCATTGTATTTAATGGTGAAATTTATAATTATCAGGAGTTAAGAGAAGAACTTATAAAAGATGGACATGTTTTTACAACATCAACAGATACCGAAGTACTTGTTCATGGTTATGAAAAATGGGGGCATACACTTACAAAACATTTAAGAGGTATGTATGCTTTCGCTATATGGGATAAGAATGAGAAAGAACTTTATTTAGCTCGTGATGAATGGGGAATCAAGCCACTTTATTATTATCAAGGTGAGGATACTTTTCTATTTGCCTCTGAAATTAAAGCATTCTTAGATCATCCCGCATTTACAAAGAAACTTAATAAAGAAATTTTATCTGCTTATTTATGTTTTAATGCAACACCAACCGAGGAAACATTCTTTAAAGGGGTGTATCGATTAGAACCTGGGATGCAACTCATATATAAGGATGGAGAAAAACAAATAGAAAAATTCTTTTCTTTACAATTTGAAGAAACAAAAGAGGATATGGAAACAATTGTAGAAAAGATAAAGAAAGCTTTGGAAAATTCTGTTAAGTATCATGAAATTGCCGATGTAGAAGTAGGTTCGTTTTTATCAAGTGGCATTGATTCTTCTTATCTTGTATCCCTTGCTAGACCAGATAAAACTTATACAGTTGGATATGATAATCCAGTATATGATGAAATAAGTTACGCGAAAGATTTAGCAGATAAACTAGGAATACAGAATTATTCAAAAAAGATAACGAAAGAAGAATATATGGAAGCTTTTCCAAATATTATGTATCATATGGATGAACCTTTGGCCGATCCATCAGCAATTGCCCTTTATTTTGTTGCTGGGCTTGCATCACAAGATGTAAAAGTAGTTTTATCAGGAGAAGGAGCTGATGAGTTATTTGCAGGGTATAATTCCTATAAAGAAGAAGTCGACCAAAGTTGGTATATGAAAATACCTTATCCAATTAGACATCTTCTTTCAAAAATGGTTTCTCATTTTCCAGAGGCAAGAGGACTAAACTTCATTTATAGAAGAGGTTTAAAATTAAAAGATTATCATATTGGACTTGGGCGTGTATTTAAGGATAAAGAAGCAATGTCTATTGTAAAAGATAAAAATCAGATATCTACAAAAGAAATAACCGCTTCTATTTATAAAGAGTACGAAGGAAACTCTACACTTGTACAAAGACAGGCTATCGATTTTTATTTCTGGCTTGTCAGGGATTTTTTACACGCAGTTGATCGGAATACTATGATGTTTGGCTTAGAGGCACGTACCCCATTTTTAGATAAAGAGGTATATGAGGTAGCTAGAAAACTACCTACTTATGCAAAAATAGATAAAAATACAACAAAAAAAGCTCTACGTTTGGCTGCAAAAGATGTCATTCCAAATGAAGCTTATAAAAAGAAGAAATTAGGTTTTCCTGTTCCTCTTAGGGAATGGATAAAGGAGGAAGACCTATATCATAAAATTAAAATTGCATTTAATTCTGAGATTAGTTTAGAATTATTTGACAATAAAAAAATTGTTACCTTATTAGAAGAACATAAAAAGGGGAAGAAAGATAATTATAAGAAGATATGGGCAATTTATACATTTATTGTGTGGTACCAGGTATTTTTTAGTTAGGCGTGCATGAAGTTGGAAGAAGAAATAAAGGATTACGTATTTTATATGATTACTAAAGAATATCCTTGTTGGAAATCTGAAGGTTTTACATTGGGTGTAAAAAGATTACCAAATTGTGTATCACATAGCACATATTTTGAATGGTTAAAAGATATTGAGCCTATACTTTTTGAAGGCATTTCTAGTGATTGGGCCATTGGATTAGAACAACTTACGAAAGATGGAAATATTTTAATTGCCAATACTGCTATTGAAATTGAAGAGCTTGAAAAGAGGTTGTATATCATTTTCCTGCCAAGTTTTTGTAGTAAATTTCAGTTGAAAGAGTTACAAAAGCATATAAATGAGATAGAGGTACTTAACATATTTGTCGATGTTGAAGGGCAAAATCGTGCAGATTTTCTAAGAAAGATTATAAGCCAATCGAATTTCTGAAAAGTTACTTATATTTACATGAAGAAGAAAAGGAAGATTTTACTATGGTAGAAAAAGGAATACAAAAGATTAGATGTTGATAATCCTTTTCTTATATTTATAAAGAGGTGATTCAAGTGTTAAAAGATGTTTTAAAAAAATATGGTTTTAAGGAAGAAGATATATTTTTCTATGGACAGGATAAAGCAAAACTTTCCCTAAAGAAAAAAGAAGAAAAGGGAAAGTTAATTTTAATGACTTCAATTAATCCGACTCCTTATGGAGAAGGAAAGACAACAATGAGTATTGGACTAACAGATGCAATATGTGCATTAGGTAAAAAAAGCATTGCTGTACTTCGTGAACCTTCTTTAGGACCTGTATTTGGAAGAAAGGGAGGTGCATGTGGTGGAGGAGAAAGTATCATTGAACCTGTAAATGCTATTAATTTGCATTTTACAGGAGATTTACATGCAATCACTTGTGCGAATAATTTAATTAGTGCGGCCATTGACAATCATTTATATTATGGAAATGATTTAGAAATTGATATTGATTCTATTGTCTTTGAAAGATGTATTGATTTAAATGACCGTTCTTTACGAGAGGTAGAGATTTCTATAAAGAAAGACTTAAAACGAAAAGAACATTTTGTCATTACGGCTGCCTCAGAATTGATGGCTATTTTATGTCTTAGTAAAAATGAAGAAGATTTATATAGACGGGTTGGAAACATTTATATAGCCAAAAATAAAAAAGGGGAAAGAATATATGTAAAGGATTTACATTGTACAGATGCTATTTGCATTTTATTAAAGGATGCTTTTCTACCAAATGCTGTTTTAACGCATGAAGGAAATTTAGTTCTTGTTCATGGTGGACCCTTTGCCAATGTAGCGCATGGTTGTAGTTCGTATGTATCCCTTGATCTTGCTCTTTCTGCATCGGATTATGTAGTTACAGAAGCTGGCTTCGGTTCTGACTTGGGAGGTTTTAAGTTTGTTGATTTATTAACAAGAAAAGGGCTTCCTCTTGATTTAGTGGTTGTGAATGTGACAGTTCGTGCTTTAAAATATAATGGGGAAGGAGATTTAAAAAAAGGAATTTGTAATTTAGATTTTCATTTAAAAAATATGAAAACTTTATGTTCTAATATTCTTGTTGTTTTAAATCAATTTGATGATGATTTAGAAGAAGATATTTCTTATATAGAAACGTATGTAAGTAAACAAGACATTCCATTTACAACTTCTACAAGTTTTAAAGATGGAAGTAAGGGTGCAATTGAATTTGGAAAAAAAGTAATTGCCTGTCTGAACGAAAAAAATGAAACGGATTACTTATATTTCTTAGAAGATTCTTTAGCTACAAAGATTGAAACTGTTTTACATCACTTGGGTGCTTCTAAAATAGAATATACAGAAAAAGCACAAAAAAAGATAGAAGAATTAAGTCAAATTCCTTATCCAATATGTATAGCAAAAACACCAATGTCTATATCTGACGATGAAAAAAAATTAGGATATCCCAAAGATTATACTGTGACTGTTCGAGATGTAAAGTTATGTAATGGAGCAGAGTTTATTGTTATTTATTTAGGCAGTATCTTGACACTTCCAGGACTAACAAAAGATGCTAGATTGTATAGCATGAAAATAGAAGATTACCAAAAGTGAATTAACATTTATAAAGGACATAATCTGTGTATGCAGGTAATATTGTTCTTTTTTTGTTTATACTAAAAAGGGTGATGTTATGAAAACAATTTTGTTTACTGGAGCTAGAAGTGGAATTATTCGTGGTGTAATTGATAAACTAAAACATAAAAGATATGAAATCTATGTAACAGTTCATACAGATACACAATTAGAAGTTGTAAAAGAAAAATATAAACAAGATAAAAATGTTCATTGTATGAAAATGGATGTAACTGATAAACAGGATAGGGAAAAATTACTTCATTTGGATATAGATATATTAGTTTGTAATGGTGCAGTTGGATATGGAGGAAGTATTTCTGAAATGGATATGAGGCTTGTAAGACAAAACTTTGAAGTGAATGTTTTTTCTAATTTTGAAGTTGTTCAAATTGTTATTGCAAAAATGATAGAAAAAAATAAAGGAAAAATAATTTTTATGTCTTCTTTGGCAGCTATTTATCCACTTCCTTTTTTAGGAAGTTATTCAGCTACCAAAGCAAGTATCTCTTCGTTAGCGCTCACACTTAGAAAAGAACTAAAACTTCTTCATTCTAAAATAGAAGTAGCTGTTATAGAGCCAGGACTTTATCATACAGGATTTAATCAAGTGATGTTTCAGAACAAATATGAATGGATGGACACTGATTCTTACTTTTCAGAATGTATAGATAGAATACATAGAAGAGAAAGATTTCTTGAAAAATATGTGGAAAAGAAAAGTTTACGTTCTATTGAAAAACGAATTTTAGAAGCTATTAAAGATAAACATACGGTTCCTATTTATAGAGCTCCCTTTTTACAAACTGTCTGCGCTAAAACTTATCAAATATTCTTTGAATAAGTTTTTTTATTTGTTGAAAGAAAAAGATGGTATAATGGGATTAGAAGTGGAGGAATGTATATGGAAAAAATAGAAAAAGCAAGGAAATTTTGTGAAGAAGTAAGGAACCTTGCCAAGAAATATAACTTGCCCTTTTTTGTGGTAACAGATGGAGCAAGTGCTACCCATACTGACAACTGTGAAGCTGTAAAAAATGCAAGGGAAAACCATAAAAAGTGGGAATTAGAACACCAGTTTGACCCAGATGAGGACTGGAGTAAAACAGAGGAAAAATAGGTGTAGTATAGAATGGATAATCAACTTATTGTAAGACAAATATATTTGCAAAAAGAAAAAATAGAATCTTGGGATACTTATCCTTTTTCTATTGAGGCTGTGAAGAACTTAGAACGGATACATTTTCGTTTTCCTGTTACTTTTCTTATAGGAGAAAATGGTATTGGAAAATCAACTCTTATTGAAGCAATAGCTGTATCTTGTGGACTGAATGCCGAAGGAGGAAGTCAAAACTTTCAATTTAGTACCAAAAACACAACTTCCAATCTTTCTGATTATCTACATGTGTTAACCTATAATCGAGCCAAAACTAAATTTTTCTTGCGAGCAGAAAGTTTTTATAATGTTGCTTCTGAAATAGATCGTTTAGTAAAAGAAGATGGATTTTATAGTCTTACAGACGCATATGGTGGAAGCTTACATACATGTTCACATGGGGAGTCCTTTTTGAAACTAGTACAAAATCGTTTTACAGATCATGGATTATATATACTAGATGAACCAGAAGCTGCCTTATCTATTCAAAGTCAAATGAAACTCCTTTGTTTAATTGATGATTTAGTTAAAGGAGGAAGTCAATTCATTATTGCTACCCATTCTCCTATATTAATTAGTTATCGAAATGGAGAGATATTGGACTTAGAAAATAATTTTAAAACAGTAGAATATAAAGATACAACTATTTATCAAACGTATAAATTGTATTTAGATAGACCTGAGAGAATGCAACAAGAACTATTTGACGAATAATTTAGAAAAATAAGAAAAGGAGAATTTTAAAATGGGATATATTATGAATCTTAGAAAATATGTGGGACATGAACCTTTGATTGGCTTAGGGGCAACGACCATGGTATTTAATGAAAAAAATGAAATATTATTAAACTTAAGAAGTGATACGAATACTTGGGGTATTCCAGGTGGAAGTATGGAATTATATGAAACAATAGAAGAGACTGCTATTCGTGAATTAAAGGAAGAAGCATCTATTCTAGCAACCGATTTAGAACTTGTTACTGTATTATCGGGAGAGGACTATTATTTTGAATATCCAAATGGGGATAAAATGTGTACAGTTATTGTTTTATTTAAAGTGGTGGATTATAAAGGAGAGATAAAAGTAAATGATGCAGAAAGTAAACAATTAAAATTCTTTTCTTTAACGGATTTACCAAATATGGAATCTAGAGCATTACATATTATGAATTTAATAAAAGAAGGAAAAATTTCTATCTAAATCATGATAAAAAGGTAGTGGTTTAAAAGAGAAGTGTGATAGAATAATGTATGAAGTAGGTGGGTTATGGAAGTAAAAGAACATTTTAAAGAATTTTATGAGAAAATCAGATATTTAGGAGAAGAGATTGGCTATGATGAAAAAACATTTTCAAGAGATTTCTATTTTACCGTAGATAAACATAATGGTCTTTCTTTTATTCATAGTGCATATGAAGAAACCATGAATGATAAACAAGTTTATTTTAAATTTCAAGGTATCAAAATGATTTTATTTTATGGGGATTGGTGGAATTTAAAATATGGTGAGATTGAGCTTTCGATTGAAAGAGATGAAGAATATGAGGGAGAAATTGCAAGTATTAAAATAGCTCTTGCTAAGTTAGATGAATATATAGAATGTCATTATAAAGAATATTTAGAAAAAATCAATGCTGTTATTTATAAAGATAGTGTACAAAAATATAAAATAAAGTATCGCCCCAGAAATATATTTGATGCTAAATATTTAAAGACAATACACATATTTAATTTACCGATAACAAATGAAGATATGAAGTCTTTAAGAAAATATCCAAACTTATTTAGATTGTATACTAAATCATGTCAGATTACAGGGGATATTGGGTTACTCAATACACAAGTATACAGTGATTTGCATTCAACATTCCAAGATATTCGTACCATAAATGCTTGTCATATAAATAGTGTTTCTTTTTTTAAAAGTATGTTTGAGGATAATAAAATATATCCAACAAGTAATACAATTAAAAATTTATCCTTTGTAGGTGTAGAAATGGATTATACACGGTTTCTTTTGCTAACACAATTTAAGAACATTTTGTGTTTTACGGTAGAAGAATATGAGTTGCATTCAAGTGAAATAGAGTTTTTGCGAGGACTTTATCAGGTTCAGGAGTTATCTATATCTGGCGAAGCAAACACACTTTCTTTTGTAGACGACTTACATGATTTACGAAAGTTCATGGGAATGATATCGATAAAGAATGATGAAACAATTACACATTTAAAAAGAAAACAGAAAGATTTATGTGAGAGACTTAGCGAAATTTTTGAAGAAAAAGAGGTTATGAGTAGTATTATTCGTAAACATATATATGAAACTATCGATAGAAATACATTTTATAAAAAAATTGCTTTATCACCAGTGGCAGTTATGAAATGGGAAGATAAAATCTTTTCTTCGAAGGAAAAAGAAGTGCAATCATATCTGGAATATGTACATACTCTTCCCTATGCAAAGAGAAAAGAGATTGGAACGAATCACCAAACCTTCTTGGTGGATACAGATACGAGCGATTATTATAAACTGTTAGGGATAGCTACTTTGGAGGATGATTCTTTTTATAAAACGAAAATGATAAATCAATTTGGAACCAATTTATATTGTGAAAAAACCTCTCGTTATGGAAATATTCTTCCTATTTATGGAGCAAATGGGAAACGTTTAGAAGAGATTGAGTATAGAAAGGAAAAAGACATAAAAGTAGAATCTTATTATAGAGGACACACGAGTACGATTGTTAAAAATGATAATATTGTGTTTGACTATTACTATAATCGGCAAATTCCGACCATTGATAAGGTAGAATATCTATTTGGTCAAATCGAAAACCATCCTTTATTAATTCAAAATTCAAACTATATAGATATATTAAAAAGGCATAAAGAGAGTACATTAAAAATAAATGAATTAAAGAATAAGGAATATGTTTGTGATCCATATCTATGTTCAAGTATTAGTCATGATTATGCGGATGTATCTTATACCATCGAAGGAGAAACAATCGAAACTTTTGAAGAAATACCAGATCCTTATATTGATTCAGGATACTTTTGGAATACATATTCTGTGTTAAAAAAATTTAGAAGTTATGATTCCATTAAGCGAATTGTGGAGAATGATTTTGAAAGGGAGCACCTAGATTTAAAGACAAGAGAGAGTGTAAGGAAAAGTATAGAAGAATGTATTTCTGACTTAAATGAGATGGATTTTCTTTATAAAAATATGGTATCGTATGACGTTTTGATTGAACAAACTTTACCACAATATCAGAAAATTTATGACTATCTAGAAAAGCAAGATTATCTTCACTTTTATGAAAAAGATATACATACCTTTTTAAAACCCTTCCATTTAGATTCTATAAGCTATGATTTTCTATTTTCTTATGTTTTACTTAAACAACGTATTAAAATATTAGGTTTAGAAACAGAATTAACTCTTTTAAATCAAAAAGCACACGTTTTAGAGGAGGGCTATGGTGTTTTTAGTATTATGTCTATATATGAAGAGAGATATGATACAGAACATATGGAGGACTATATAGATGAACTTAAGGAAGAAGAAAAAAATATGATCCAAATTTATGAGGAAATTACGAAGCGTATTATGAGTATTAAGAAAACACTTTATAGCCCATTAAAGATAAAAAGAGAAGAAACGTATAAACGAATGATACCACTTATGGATGGACTTAGTCTTGATGAAATGAAAGAAATGAAAGAAAATATTCCAATTATTGCAGAGTGTAAAGGTAGATTTTCTAAATTTGTGGATTATTTATATTACTACTTTTATAAAGAATATCCTGAATGGATATCGATGGAATTATTATGTTGTCCACCACTTCCTGATGCATATAAAGACGAGATACATGCTGAGTTTGTAGAAGAACATATAGAACATTTAGAAGGCTATTGCAAAATAAAAAAATAGTCTTTTTTTTTGAAAAATGTTTCCTTTATAAAAAAAATTATTTAAAATAGAGATAAGAGGTTGAAACGATATGAAAATAAACTATTATAATGAAAACTATAAACAAAATAGATTTCCTATAGCTATATGTGTCATTTTAATGATTTTTAGTATTTTCTTTTGCACTTATCATTCCATAGACCATGTGGATACAGGATTTATTCTTTTTTGTAGTGTATGGAATATAATTTTAAGTATTTTATTATTATTTTTAGTGAGAGATTATAAAAAACGAAAAGAACAAAGAGATATCAATTTATTTATTAGGAAACAAGGAAAATGCATCAAAGGAAAAATTATTTCTATTTATGATAACTATACAAAAGGGCATACAAGAATGATGCACAATGTGACTGCCAAAATAGCTTATACGATGGACAATAAAGAGAAAATTATTGTAGTGGATCAATTATGCATTTATATAAGACATATAAGGAAATATGAAAATAAAATAGTAAACATTTATATCTATAATAATATGAATTATATTGATATAATGAATTAAATAGGATGTGAAGTTATGACGTTAGATGATTTAAAAAAGGAATATGATAAATTGCAAATAAAATATGGGGCTAAGGAATTGGATTCTATTTACAATGGTGGATGTGATAAAAATCCAGATATCTGTTTTGTATTTATGAATCCAACAGGTAAAAATATTGCTAGTGATAAAAACTGGATGGGTAGGAAGTCCCCTTGGCTTGGAACAAAGAACATATGGAAATTATTTTATCAAGTTAATCTATTAAGTGATAATACCTATAATCAAATTTTAAGTAAGAAACCTAAAGAGTGGGATTATGATTTTTGTGATTATGTGTATGAAGAAGTGTATAACAACCACATATTTATCACAAATTTAGGAAAATGTACACAAATTGATGCAAGACCTCTCGCAGATAATGTACTTGAAAAATATCTTGATTTACTATTTAAAGAGATTGATATTATTCAGCCAAAAGTAATAATTACTTTCGGTAACCAAGTAAGCTCCATTATTTTAAATAAAAAAATAGCTGTATCCGAAAATCGGAAAATCAGTCATAATTTAGAAATAAACAAAAAAACATACAAAGTATATCCAGTTTATTATCCTGTTGGAAATGGCATTTTCAATATAGATAAATCTATAGAGGATATTAAATGGATTATTAAAAATGAAATAGGAAAAGAGGAGTAATATGAAAAAGATACTATTTGCAACAGAAAATCCAAGCAAGGCAGAAAGGTTTAGAAAAAAATTAGTAGAACATAACATTGAAATGATAACTATAAAGGATATAGAAAGTAAAATAGATGTAGAAGAAAACGGAAAAAATGCAATAGAAAATGCATTGATAAAAGCACGTGCTTATGCAAATAGGGTAGATATTCCTGTATTTGCGATGGATGACAATTTATATATAGAAGGTATACCTGATGAAAAGCAGCCTGGGATGTATGTAAGAAGGGTAAATGGAAAACGTCTTAGTGACGAGGAAATGATAGAACATTACTCTACTTTAGCGCATATTTATGGAAAAGATGGAAGATTGACTTGTAGATGGGTTTATGGAATGGCTGTTGTAAATAAGGGTAAAGAGGTAACGTATAGCTGGAGTAAAGAAGATTTTTATCTTGTAGATAAACCATCCGATAAAGTAAATCCAGGATACCCTTTAAATACGATTTCTGTAAATAAAAAATTAAATAAATATTTTACAGATTTAACAGAAGAAGATAAAACAAAGTTGCAAGAAAATGAAAGTGATGTTGTCACATTTATTGTTGAAAATGTATTTTAAGTGTAAATGAAACAAGATTTTAAAAAGGAAATAAGTTGATTTTTAAGTAAAGATATTTTCTTGATTGCTTGAGAAAGTAGGTTATTGTATGAATTATGAACTAAAAAAAGCCAAAGAGAGTGATTTATCTAAATTGATTGTTTATAAATTACAAAGTATTTTTGCTTATACAAAAGAGTATTCTCAGGAAGAAAAGAATAGAATTGAAAGTTATGTAAGAAGTCATATTCCTATACAACTAGAAAAGTATAAATTGATTGTTATTGAGAAGAATGTAGTAGGATGTGTACTTGTAGAAAAAAAGGATGATGGTGTATTATTAGATGAAATATATTTAGAAGAAAATTATAGAAACCAGAAAATAGGGACGAGTATAATAAAAGAGATAATTAAGAAAAATGCCATCATTTATCTTTGGGTTTATAAAGTAAACGAAAAAGCAATCTCTTTATACACAAGATTAGGATTTGTTATTTGTAAACAAACAGAAGATCGGTATTATATGAAGTATACTAAATAAGCGAAAAAAATAGAGAATAAAAAGAGTAGAAATTAGGGTAATATAGATTTAGAAGAATTTATGGTAGTTGGATGGAAGGTCGTGGAACATGGATAGATTAGAAACAACTCTTTGTTTATTAAAAAAAGAGGACAAAATATTATTGGCTATGAAAAAAAGAGGTTTTGGAGAGGGAAAATACAATGGCGTTGGAGGAAAAATAGAAAAAGAAGAAACCCCAGAGGAGGCAATGATAAGGGAAACACAAGAAGAAATAAATGCAATTCCTCTAAAATATGAAAAGGTTGGAATCATTGAATTTGATGAATATTATAAAGGAAAAAGAAAAAATATTCTTTGCCACTTATATATGATATACGACTGGGAGGGAACACCTTCTGAAACCGAAGAAATGAAACCTGTTTGGTTTGGTATAGAGGACATTCCATATAGCAGGATGCTTCCCGATGATACATATTGGTTACCCCTTATTCTTGAGGGGAAGAAGATAAGAACTTCTTTTCAATTTGACGAAAATTGGAATTTACTTTCTAAAAAAATAGATGACTTAAATAAAAATCTAATAATTGTTATCGATGGACAAGCAGGTAGTTCAGGAAAAGGAAAAATATGTGGTTATTTGGCAAAAAAAGATAATTTTTCCATTTCGACAAATAATTGGTCAAGCAATGCAGGGCACACCTACGTTAGTGATGATGGAAGAAAAGTCATTGTTAGCCATTTACCCATGGCACTTATTCATCCAAAGACAAGGTTAGTTATTAATTCTGGTGCCATCATTACACCTGAAATTTTATTTGATGAAATGAATAGATATAAAGAATTTATAGGTAACAGAAAAATTTATATTGATGCTAGAGCAATGATTATTCAAGAAAAACATAGAGAAATTGAGAAGAATAGTATCAAAAGTGGTTCTACTTTTAAAGGATGTGGTGCAGCTTATTGTGATAAAATAATGAGAAAATAAGACGTGGTATTGGCACAAGAATATTTTGACACGATAAATACAACTTATAAAAATCAAATTGAGGTTGTAGATACTGCCACTATATTGAATGAAACAGTTGGTAATGTCTTAATTGAGGGAGCACAGGGACAAGATTTAGATATCAATCATGGATTAGAATATCCATATGTAACAAGCAGAATGTGTAGTGCTAGCCAATTAATTGCAGATAGTGGGTGTAGTCCATTTAAAGTAAAAGAAATTTACATGATTATAAGACCCTATCCCATACGAATCAGTAATCAAACAGACATGGGGGAAATGTATAGTGGAGACTATGCAGATAGTATGGAAATTACTTGGGATGAAGTAGCGAGGCGATGTGGTTACGTAGGGACTTTAGAAGAATATACGACTGTTACTAAAAAGAAAAGAAGAGTTTTTGAAATGAGTTGGAGTCGATTAAAATACAATTGTATGATAAATCAACCAACAGGAATCGTTCTTAATTTCGCTCAGTACATTGATTGGGGTGCCTATAAGTGCACAGATTATGATAAGTTACCTCTCAAAGTAAAAAAATTTATTGCTCAAATTGAGGAAGAAACACATGTTCCTGTTGTATTAGTTGGTACAGGAGAAAGAGAATCGGATATTATAGATTTAAGAAAGTAAGGTAAAAAAGGTGTGTTCAAAGAGGTAATCACTAAAAAAAATAATTTGGGAATATGCAATTTAAATGAAAGTGAGTAAGATATAAAATGAAATTGGTTTTTGAAGATTATTTCAGTAATTTAAATAATTGGAATTTTGAGGAAGGATTTATACGTAATTATGAATTGCAATATTATACAAAACAAAATGCAACATGTTCAAACGGGTTAAAAATTTATGGTAAAAAAGAAACAATAAAAAATGTATAATCCAGATAGTGATGATTGGAGGAAGAATAGAGAATATGCTGAATTTACATCATCATCAATCAACACAAAAGGGAAATTTGAATTTAAATATGGAATTTTAGAAGTAAAGGCAAAAATTCCAATGGCAGATGGTTCGTGGCCCGCAATATGGTTATTGGGGAGTGAAGAACCTCATCCATTTTGTGATGAGGTGGATGTGATGGAGTATTATAAGTGCGATGATAGTCCTTCGATATTAGCTAATTTTCTTTGGTCAAATAATGGAGAGTACAATTGGTCAACTAAACAACTTTCTATTGCGTATTTTAAAAAGCATAGACAAAGACTGGACAAATAAATTTCATGTATGGAAATTAGATTGGCAAGAAGAATATATGCGTATATATATTGATAATGAGCTGATTAATGAAATAAATATCAAAAATATACAGGGAAATAAATTTAAGAAAAAATACTATATATTATTAAATTTGGCAATCGGGAGAAAAGGACTAAAACCAATAGACAGCGCTATGCCATTAACTTTTGAAATTGAATATGTGAAAGTTTATCAAAACAATTAAAAATAGCTATATCTATAGGGATTCTTGTTATTGCTTTGGTATCCAGTTGTATTTATTTAACACGGAGGAAGAATGAACAAATTCCAGATAATTATATTGCCATTTTTCATGGTGGAGTGGGAGAAGTTACATACTCTACTTACATATATAAAATAGACAACAATCGAGCTAATTATGGGTTTAAATATATCAATACAGTAAATTCAACAGTATCTTGGGGAAGTACAGAATGGAGAACTCGTATAACAGGAAAAGGGGAAGTTACTTGGACCGATGGAGTATTTGCAGTAGCGAGGGAACATGGGTCATACGATTATGTTTTATTACCAAATAGTGATAGACTTATTCAGGTAGAAGAATTTATGGAATTGTTTTTGATGAATTGAAATTTAGAAAATGCATGAAGATAAGGTAGGGATTAATATGACAAAATATGTAAGGAAAGAAGAAATGAATGATGCAACTATTTTAGAAGTAGCGAATGCTTTAAGAAAAGGAAAACTAGTTGTTTTTCCAACAGATACAGTTTATGGGATTGGAACGAATGCTTATGATGCACAGGCTTGTCGGAGAATTTATGAAGTAAAAGGAAGACCTATGTGTAAACCTTTGATTGTATTAATCTCTGATATTTCTATGCTAAAAGAAATGGTTGATTCTATAAGTCCTATAGAACAAAAGTTAATTGATGCATTTTGGCCGGGACCTTTAACAATAAAATTCAAACAAAAGGAAGGGACTTTACCTAACGTTGTCTCTGCAGGAGATGCTTATCTTAGAGCCCGACTTATAAAGAGAGGGCTTATGCATGAATTGATTCAAACAGCAGGTGTTCCAATTGTTGCTCCTAGTGCCAATTTATCAGGAAGCCTTACTGGAACAAAAATAAAAAATATTGTTAACGAATTAGATGGGAAAGTGGATTATATTTTAGATTGTGGAGATATAGAAAGTGATGAGGTATCTACAATTGTTCAAGTGGAAGAACAAAAGATTTTTGTTATAAGAGAAGGAAAAATAAAAAAAGAGGCTTTAGCGAATGTCGCACCTTTAAAAGACTAAATATTACTTTCATGTATTATGGATGAAATAGTACTGAACAGGAGTGAGAAATTTGAGTGATAAATATAGAATTGAATATGACTCCCATACAAGAAAAGATTTTGAGGATGTATGGAACATTGAGGCAGAGTATTTTGAATCATCTACTATTTCAAGTGTAAAACAGGTGATGGATTGGGATAGGAAGAATAAGGATATATATGTATTTGTTAGAGATATACAAATAAATAAGATAGTTGGTGAGTGCACAATACTTCCTATATCAAAAGAGCAATTTGGTGGATTTTTATCCAATCAATGGCAAGATACAGAACTTGATTCGCAGGACTTATTAGCGTATCAGGAAGGAAACACCTATTGTTTATTATTTTCAGCTATTGCAATTGATAAAAAGTATCGAGGGGACAAAACTGTATTGAATTATTTGTTAAAAGGAATAAATACAAGAATCAATTATTTGATAAAGAAAAATATAAAATTTGAGAATATGTGTGCAGAAGCGCAAACTATTGATGGGCAAAGATTTATAGAAGGCTTTTTAAATTTAAAGGAAAAGAATGTTTCAAAGCAAGGATATAAATTATATAGTTTTGATTGTAAAGAAGATATGGAAAAATGGATAAGGATTTTTCCTTTATATATAGAAAGATATAGTGTAACTATAAAATAAAAAATGGGTATAATCTTGAGTAACGTACAGTTGAATGAGAAGTAGATATAGATAATTATAAAGAGACAGTTGTAGTTATAATCAGTAATATAGCTAATAATAGGTACATAAAAGTTATGCACTGGGGAAAATGAAGGAGGAGATATTTTGAAAATAATTATTAAAATAGGAACATCTTCTTTAAGTAAAGAAGATGGCGCAATCAATATAAATATCATTCAAGAATTAGTGAAGACTATTTATAAGTTAATGTCGCAGGGACACGATGTATTATTGGTGACAAGTGGAGCTGTAGGATGTGGAAAAAGTCTTATCAAAAAAGCAAATGACATGTCTATTCATCTCAAAGATGATGCTTTCAGTAAGAAAGAAACATATTCTACTGTAGAAAAAACTGTACTAAGTGGAATGGGTCAAGGAAGATTACTATCTTATTATGCACATGAGTTTGAAAAGACAGGCCTTTTGGTAGAACAAGTTTTAATTGCCGGAGAAAAAGATATAAATAACAGTTTTTTTAATGATAACATTGATGTTTGTTTTAAAATTGGAATTGTTCCTATCATTAATGCAAACGATACTGTTTATGATAAGGAATTGGTAGAAAATGCAAATAAAAGATTCAGTGACAATGATATTTTAGCAGCAGAACTTGCGCATAGTATAAGGGCAGATGTATTGATTTTGATTACAAATGTCTCAGGATATATAGATGAAAATAATAAAGTGGTTTCAGAAATACGTTATGAAGAAATCGATGAATTTATAGCAAATACGAAGAAAAGTGTTTCATTAGGTGGAACAGGTGGAATGCACTCAAAATTAAGCACTTGCAAAATAGCAGGTTGTAATACCTATATTATCCATAATTCACAGATTTGTAATATAGATTTACTATTACGTGGTGAAAGGATTGGAACAAAAATAATTGTGGGGTAAATGAGTAACTAAAAAAGGGGGAGAATATAAAAATATGACCCACAATATGATTGAGAAACTTTTCAATATATATCTAAGGTAAATGGTAAATTAGTTAGAATTAGATTTTTAGATACTGAAAAAACCGCATAAGATTGTCTTACAAATGTATTGAAAAATTAATGTAGATAATGGAGAATTTGTTATGATAAATAGAATCCTAATGGAGTTATATGATGATTATGAACAAGGTAATATGGAAAGTTTAATTGAATTTGCTAATAAAACATTTCCTAAAAATGGCACAGATAAATTATTTATTGGTTGCGTTTTGATATTATTTTCTAGAACAGGCGGATTTAAACCGAGATATGATGCATCAAGGGAAAATTTAATTTCTATCGTTTTATCATCAAAAGAAAAAATAGGTTCAACTAATTTATTGGCATTTTATGTAGAAAGAATAAATACTAAAAAGGGAATTAGTAAATATCTTATAGACATAGTTAATGATAAAAATATTGATGAATATGCTAATTTAATAATTGATTATTTAAATCAATTTAGGCCTAAATTTGTGGAAGGCTTACAACAATATAATAAAAAAATTGAAGAATATATTAAATGTAAAAATAAATCTAAAGGAAGTGATATAAATGGATAATCGACAAAATACGACAATCAACTGGTTGATTACGATTTATTTAACCCTTTTAAATATCCCCTATTTATAAGGATTTGCGAGAATTAACATCTTGCATATTTTGAATAATAATATGTTAAAATATATAAAAATTAGTAAAAAATAACTATTTTTAGTGAAATACATGTTAGGAATTAATAAGGTGATTACGATGTTTAACACCATAGGTATTAAATAGCAAAGGAGAATAAAATTATGCTAGAAAAGGATTTTAAAGACACAATTATAAATATTAAAAATGAAATTATTAGTACACAGACTGTGATATTAAGTGATGCTAATATTAGGCTTATTAATTTATATTTTAAATTGGGTAAAATTATAAATGATAACTCAAAATGGGGAGATAAGTTTACAGAAACACTTGAAAAAGAATTAAGATTAGATTTTCCAAATATAAAAGGTTTTTCAGCCAGAAACTTAAGAAGAATGAAAAAATTTTATCTCGAGTATAAGGATGAAGAAATTTTGCCACCGGCAGTGGCAAAATTCCCTTGGACACACAATATTATCCTTATAGAAAAAATCAAAGATAAAAACATAAGATTCTGGTATGCTAATGAAGCAGCTAACGGCAACTGGTCTAAAGTGGTTTTAGATCATCAAATAGATATGAATTTATATGAAAGAAAGGCATTACCTGATAAAAACAATAATTTTAAAAATACATTAGTTGCACCTCAGAGTGATTTAGCAAATGATTTACAAAAAGATCCTTATATTTTTAATTTGCCACTTTTAAAAGAAAGATATGTTGAAAAAGAACTTGAAGAATCTATGGTTGAAAGAATTCGAGATGTATTACTAGAACTTGGAAATGGTTTTAGTTTTATTGGTAATCAATATAAAGTAATTGTTGGAAATAATGATTATTTTATTGATATGTTATTTTATCATTTAAAACTTCATTGCTATATTGCTGTTGAATTAAAAACAGTACCTTTTAAGCCAGAATTTATAGGGCAACTTAATTTTTATTTAAATGTTTTGGATGAGCAAGTTAAAGATGCACATGATGAACCATCTATTGGATTGTTGTTGTGTAGAAGTAAGGAAAAATTAACTGTTGAGTATTCCTTAAAGGGTGTTGATAAGCCAATTGGTGTATCATCTTATGAAGTAGAAAAGTATATTCCTAAAGACATATTAGAGAAATTACCAACAGAAGAAGATATTAATCTCCACATAGATTTAGATGAAAAAGTAGAAAATTTAAACAGAATAGAGGGAAAATATGATAATTTGGATTAATGGTAGTTTTGGTGTAGGAAAATCAACAATTGCAGAAGATTTAAAATCGAAAATGGCAAATGCAATTGTGTATGATCCTGAGAAAATTGGAGAGTTTTTATTTTATATAATGCCCGAAAAGAAAAATGATTTTCAGGACTATGAATTATGGAGAATTTTGAATTTAGAGATTTTAAAAAACTTAAGTAAAAGTTATGATACAATAATCGTTCCAATGACTATAACTAATGAAAAATATTATGATGAAATAATTGGTAACTTAAGAAATAATAATATAGTAGTTCAAGAATTTATATTAATTGCTACAAAAAGTAAGATAGTAGAAAGACTAGATAAAAGAAAAAATAGTACTAAATGGGCTTATGAACAAGTAGATAAGTGTGTAGAGGTTTTTGATAAAAATTTTAAAGGTTATAAAATAAATACTAATAATTGTACTATAGAAGAGATTTCTTTTAAAATTTTGGATATATTAGAAAATTAAGATTAATACGAGGAGTGATATAAATGGACAATCGACAAAATACGACAATCAACTGGTTGATTACGATTTAATTAAGAGCACCATTAAACCCTTATAAATAAAGAAAATTATCCAATTTGAATCTTGCATATTTTCATTAAGAGGTCCCTAAATTTATTAAAAATCATAAAAAATGTAGTGATTTTGGTGTTATTTATAGTTGGAATTAGAAAGGTGATTACGACATTTAAGAACATAGAAAAGAGGCGAATATATGGCAAACAAAATAATAGAAGTTCAAAATATTAAAGTGAATATAACAAATATAAATGATAGCGATTACATTTGTATTTCCGATTTTACAAAATTTAAAGATGGGAAGTCTGCATCAGATGATGTCATAAGAAATTGGTTGAGAAATAGAATTACTTTGGAATTTTTGGGAACTTGGGAATCTATATATAATCCAAATTTTAATTCCGTCGAATTCGACGGGTTTAAAAGTAGGGCTGGACTTCATACTTTTACACTTAGTGTAACTGAATGGTGCGAAAAGACAAATGCTATTGGGATATATTCAAAGCGTGGAAAATATGGTGGGACATATGCACATAAAGATATAGCATTTGAGTTTGCTTCTGCAATAAGCCCAGTATTCAAATTATACTTAATAAAAGAATTTGAAAGATTAAAAGAGTTAGAAAATAGTAATAGAGAATGGGATGTAAAAAGAATTTTAACAAAAAATAACTACCTAATTCATACAGATGCTATTAAAAACTATATATTACCTGATAATGATTATTATAAAGATAGAGAATGGTTAAAATATGCCGAAGAGGCAGATATACTAAATGTAGCCTTATTTAATACAACTGCTAAAAAATGGAGGGCACTTAACCCTGAGTTAGCAAAAAACTCAAATGTTAGAGATTATGCATCAATAAATGAATTAACCGTGTTATCTAATTTAGAATCACATAACGCTGAATTGATTAAAGAAGGTAAAGATAAAGAAGAAAGATTTGAAATATTAAGTAGCATTGCTAAATATCAACTTGATATACTGAATAATGCAGAAAAAATAAAATTATTAGGAGAAAAAGATAATATATAGTATTTTGCACATTTGTATTGATTCTTTCTGAATAATAAAATTATTACAGAAAGAAGGTAAAATATGAATAAATATAATATTAAAGAATTAGCAGAAAAATTGGAAAGATGTAGAAATGTAAATCTTGATGATGTAAAATTAGAAGATGTGGATGAAATAACAGATATAAAAATAGATAGAAGAAAACCTAGTAATGAAAGAATATTGGACTTTATTGCAACAGTGAAGAATCCATATATATTTAAAGTAAATGGAAAATTAGTAAGAATAAGATTTTCAGAGAATAGCAATTTAACTGCAGAAGATTGTCTTACGAATGTATTGAAAAATTTATATAAATAAGAAAGAGGTATAAGATATGATTATTAATTATTCTGATCAAGAAGTTATAAAAGGGGAAAAATCTATATTTTTAGCTGGGCCAACTCCACGAGGAGAGAATATTATTTCTTGGAGAACAGATGCCTGCGAAATTTTAAAACAATTTGATTTTGATGGGGTAGTGTATGTTCCAGAATATTCTACTTGGAAGCCTAAAGAAGATTATGTAGACCAAGCTATGTGGGAAAGAATAGCATTAATTAATGCCACAGTAATTTTATTTTGGATACCTAGAAAATTACCGGATATGGCTGCTTTTACCACTAATGTTGAATTTGGTTATTGGTTACATAGTGGTAAAGTTATTTACGGGCGACCTAATGATGCCTCTAAAATTAAATATCTTGATTGGTTATATAGATTAGATTATGATAAAAATCCTTATGAAACTCTACAATCATTATTAGAGGCATCAGTAGAATTAACAAATAATTTATATAATGAACAAGTAAGTGAAATATTACCTTTAGAGGAAAGAAAAATAATAAAAAAACTAAGGAAGTGAAAAAAGTTATGGAGAATAACCGAAAAAATTCGACAAATATAAACTGGTACCCAGGCCATATGGCTAAAACCAAGAGACAGATAGGGGAAACTCTAAACTTAATTGACATTGTTTTAGAAGTAATAGATGCAAGAATTCCTAAATCTTCTAAAATTATTGATATGGAGGAATTTACAAAGAATAAGCCACGAATTTTAATTATGACAAAATATGATTTGTGTGATAAGGTAGAAACAAAAAAATGGATTATGTATTATGAACAATTGGGATATAAAGTTGTTCCTCTTGATTTACTAAAAGACTCTCTTACTCCCATTTATCAAGCAATCAATGAAATCATGAAAAAAATTCACGAGAAACGTGAAAGCAAAGGAATGATAAAAAGAAGAGCAAGGGTTTTAGTTGTTGGAATCCCCAATGTAGGGAAATCAACATTAATTAATAAATTAGTAGGTAGAAAAGCTACAAATACAGGAAATAAGCCAGGAATTACAAAGAGCCTTAATTGGATTCGTATCAATCAAGAACTAGAACTTTTAGATACTCCAGGTATCTTATGGCCTAAATTTGATAAAGAAACTTCCTATAATTTAGCAGTCTTAACTGCCATCAAAGAAGAAATACTTCCAACAGATGCTGTATGTATTTATCTTTTAGAAACATTAAATAAATATTATCCAGAATTATTAAAAGAAAGATATGGTATAGAAGAATTTGATGAAGATATTTGTGTTGTATTAGAGAAAATTGGCTTAAAAAGAGGGTGTATAGCAAAAGGTGGAATCGTTGACTATGATAAAGTATATGCTCTTTTATTAAAAGAAGTAAAAGATGGAATGATAAAAAATATTACTTTTGATAGAATTTAGTATTTGTCTTTTAACAGGGACAAATATTTTTATATGGAATAAAGAAAAACACTTTTGAAAGCCTATAAGACTCTATTTTAAAAATCAATCCAATTTCTAGTAGTAAAATAATGTTTCATCTTCTTCATTTTGTGATAAAATAGAGCTGTGATGGTTATGAATAAAAATGTTTTGGCCCTTGCTTATTTAGGGGATAGTGTTTATGAAATTTATATTAGGTCCTATCTATTAGAATGTGGATTACAAAAGGTAAATGACTTACAAAAAGAAGCAGTTAAATTTGTAAGTGCTTCTTCGCAAGATAAATTCTTAAAAAAAATGATAGATACTGCTTTCTTGACCGAAGAAGAATTAGAAATTGTATATCGTGCTAGAAACCATAAAGTAAATCATAAACCAAAAAATGCTTCCATTATCACTTATAAAAATGCAACAGGACTAGAAGCATTAATAGGGACACTCTTTTTAGAAAAGAACAAAAGTCGACTTGATGAGATTATGAACTATATTATAAGAGGTGATTAAATGAAAAAAGTAATTCTAATTTTGTTTTGTAGCATGTTATTTGTAGGATGTGGAAAAGTGGAATATAAAAATATAACAGCAAAAGAAGTATTAGAAGAAGTAGATAAAAATGATTATTTTATTTTAGATGTTCGAAGCAACTTAGAATTTAAACAAGGACATTTAGGTAATGCAATCAATGTAGATGTAGAAGAATTAAATGAAAATATATTAGACTTAATTCCAAATAAAGAAAGGAAAATTCTTGTTTATTGCCAAAGTGGAAATCGAAGCAAAATTGCAAGTGAACGATTGGTTTCTTATGGATATACCCATGTATACAATATGGTGGGAGGAATTACAGCTTATGAAGAGGTGTCTAAGTGAATATATATGGAAAAAATGTAGTAAAGGATTACTTGTTAAAAGGAGAACCAATAAAGAAAATATATATAACTCCTAACTTTAAAGAACAAGAAATTCTCGAATTAATCAAAAAAAGAAACTATAAAATGATTGTTATCAAAAAAGAACAAATGGACAAAATGATTGATGGACTTCATCAAGGAATTGTTGCTGAAATACCTGAATTTCAATATGATGATTTAGATGAATTTGTTAGAGATAATGGTTTTTTAGTCATCTTAGACCATCTAGAAGACCCACATAATTTTGGTGCAATCATTCGGACTTGTGAAGCAGCTGGAGTAGATGGAATTATCATTCCAAAAGACAGAAGTGTTTGTGTAAATCCTACAGTTATGAAAGTGAGTACAGGTGCGATTACTAATATAAAAATAGCCTTAGTTACAAACATTCAACATACAATAGAAGATTTAAAAAAGAGAGGGTATTGGATTATTGGAACCGATATGGAAGGAACAGATTATAAGGAGATTGATTATACTGGAAGCATTGCGATTGTGATTGGAAATGAAGGAAGTGGCATGCGTCCTCTTGTTTCTAAATCCTGCGATTTTATTGCAAGCATACCTATGAAAGGAAAAACAAATAGTTTAAATGCTTCAGTAGCAACAGGAATTGTAGTATTTGAGGCGAGTACAGAAAGAGGTAAGTATGGATTATAATGATCGTGAACTTTTGGATTTAATTGCTGAAAATAATGAAGACGCTCTTCAAATCATGTATCAAAAATACGAACCTTACATAGTAAAACAGGCAAAAAAATTTTATAATTCTGCTCCTTATGTGGGTTTGGAGGCGAGCGATTTTAAACAGGAGGGAATGATTGCTCTAACAGAAGCCATGCAAACGTATAATATGAATTTAGATGTTACTTTTTTCACCTATGCAACTACTTGTATTCAAAGAAGGATGGTTTCTTCCTTGATTGGCGCGAAAAGGCAAAAACATAAAATTTTAAACGAATCTGTACCCTTGGATCAAAAAACAAGCGAAGGCATAGAAGTTTCCTTAGATAATGTTTTAGTAAATGACAGTATGAATCCTGAAAACGTAGTGATGAATGCTGATTATCGAGAACAATTATTTAGAAATTTAAAAAATTGGCTCACTGACTTCGAATACCAAGTATTTGAATTAAAATATAATGATTTCACATATCAGGAAATTGCCTGTTTATTAGAAAAAGATGTAAAAGCAATCGATAACGCTTTGCAAAGAATCCGAACAAAAGCAGCAAAAATGCTTTCAAAAGAAAAAAAAGAAGAAAAAAATTAAAAAAGTAGTGTTTTTTTAATTTTTTTATGCTATACTGGTTATGATAAGTATAGTAATTGACAGATACTTGCGAAAAAAGAATAAAGAGGAGATGTTTTTTAATGATGGAAAACGTAAACGAAACAGTTCAGAATTTAGACGTTCTTCAAAATATGGCGAATACCGACCGAGTTGATGACTCTGATGACTTTTTCTATGAAAATCAAAATGACTTTAATGATGCAACTAACGAGATGATTTATTCGACAAACCCAAATGTGGAAGTTCCAGAAGTACCAGACTTTTTTGGAAATGTTACAGAACAACCAACGACTTTTGACCCTATTGTGGAACAAAATATGTTAGAAAATAATACAGAAGAAGAAAGCTATTCTTCTCCTTATGAAGACAGAGAATCTTATTCAAATGAAGTAGAAGATAAGGTAAAAGAAACTGTTCCAGAGGTACAAAGTTTTCAATTAACAGATAAAGAAAAAGAAAAATTATTAGAAGCATCTTCTTCTGTAAAAGATGTGGACCTTACAAACTTTGATGCTGTTTTTGCAAGTTTATCAAGTGATGTAAATGGGGCTAATAATTTTATATCAAATTTAATTGAACAAAGAAAAAGCGTAAATACCAATGAAGCAAAATTAATAGAAGGTCAAGAAAAGTTAGATAAGGAAAAAGAAGAATTTGCCAAATTTGTCGAAACACAGAAAGAAGCAATTGAACTTGAAAAAGAACAATGTAAAGAATATGTTCGAACACAAAAAATTCGCATTGCAAACGAAGAAGCACAATTCAATTCAGATGTAGAAGCTACTCGTGCTGAATTAGCACTCCAAGAACAGACCATTAAAATTGGAAATGAAAAACTAGCAGATGAAAAACAACAATTTTCTTCTTATAAAGAATTGGAAGAGGAAAAATTAAAAGTCGAAAAACAAAAGCTAGAAACTGAGAAATCTTCTTTTGCAAAAGAAAAAGCCATTACAGAAGAAAAACAAAAAACAGAACGTCTAAAATTAGAAACAGAAAGAGAACAATTCATGAAAGAAAAAGCAATTCATGAAGACAAAATTAGTGCAGATAGACAAACGCTTGAAATAGAAAGAGAACAATTTGAAAATGAGCGTAAGCTAGAAGCAGAAAAATTAAAGAATGAACACGAAGAATTAAGAAAACAAGAAGAACAATTTGCTAAATATAAAGAATTAGAAGAGAAAAAACTTGAATTAGAAAGCAAAAATTTATCACAAAGCTGTACCCGTTTCAAAGAATTGGTTTCACAATTCAATTCTGGATTCCAACAATTACCTGGAGATAAAGAATAGGGTTAGATTTGCTTGGTAAAAGGGAAAAAAATTATGGCTAATGATAAAAAAAAGGAGAAGAGTTTTGATCTTCTTACAACAGACGGATATATAGCTACAGAGGATAATGAGATGGATTCCCATGAAGATTTAGAATTAAATTCTTATGAACTTAGTACACAAGATTTAGATGAAATTGGAAATGAGTTAGAAAATGAGGAAGAATCTTTAACACCTGTTGAACATGATATTGTATCGTTAGAAGAAAACAAATTAGAAAGTAAAAATGTTTCTAAGGATATTAATAGTATGTTTGAAAAAGCCTCTTCTCGTGTTCAAGAGGCGAAGAGTATATTTGCAAAGAATGTAGAAATGAAACGGCAAATTGATGAAAAATTTAAAGAATTAGAACGTGCGAAAGCAGAACATGAAAGAGAAAACAAAGCAAATGTTGATAAAATTAATGCTTACAAAGAATCAGTTGTTACTAAACTCAGAGAAAAGAAAAATGAAATTGGGGAACAAGTAGCTAGATTAAAGGATGCACAAAATAAATATACCGAAGAAAAGACAAATTTTGAAAATTATAAAAAAGAAGAATTAGAAAAAATGCGAATCTTAAAAAGAGAACAAAAGCAAGAGCTAGATGACAGAAAGAAAGAACTTGATATTTTAACTGATTCTTTAAAACAACAAAGAGATGAGATTGAAGAAGAGAAAAGACAACTAGAATTGGACCGAATTCGATATGAAGCAGATAAAAATGAACTTGCAAATAATTTATTAAAATTCAATGAGTTGGTTGGCGATTTTACAGTAAATATAGACAAGTTTAATAATTAAAAGATAATCAATGATTATCTTTTTTTGTAGCTGTTACAAATTGTATTTTCTTTGCATTTACAATCACCACAGTTGCATACCTTTATCTCTTTTAATTTACATTTGTCATTTTCGCAATCGCAATGTTCACAGTCATGAACGCTGCAGTTTATCTCTTGTTCTTTCATAAAGTACTTCATTCCTTTCCTATTTTGAGGTTATTTCTAAAAATAACTTCATCTTTATTGTGTACTTTTCTTGGATTTCCATTCATATAAGGAAGGCAAAAAACATAGATTTTAAAAGGTGAGAATATGATTGTTGGAATACCACGAGGTTTGTTTTATTATTATCAGGGTGATTTATGGACTCATTTTTTTGATGCATTAGGTGTATCTTACATGCTATCAGAAGAAACGAACCGAGAGATTATCGATTTAGGAATGCATTATGCAACTGATGAAATGTGTTTGTCAATGAAAATTTATTTAGGTCATATTGCATCATTAAAAGGAAAATGCGATATAATTCTTGTTCCACGTATTGATAATTACGGAAACAAAAACCAAACTTGTACAAACTTTTTAGCTGCCTGTGATATTGTTCGAAATCTTTTTTTAATAGAGCCACTTACCTATAACATAAATTATGAAAAGATGGAAACGGAGGAGGAGGCTTTCAAAAAAATAGGCAAAGAACTTGGATTTGATGAAGAAACAAGCTTGCGAGCTTATCATAATGCCATTACTAGTATAAACTATCAAAGACAGAAAATGATTTCAAAGAATATAGAAGCATTACATTCTAAAAAAACAAAAGTCCTAGTGGTAGGACATCCTTATAATCTATATGATACTTATATTGGTAAGCCTATTTTAGATTTTTTAAAGAAAAATAATATAGAAATCATTCATAGTTATCTATTTCATGAAAATATAACTGAGGAATTAGGAACAAAAATGCAAGAACAACTCTATTTTAAATATAGCAAAAATCTAATGGGGTCCATTGTACTTTGTGAAGATAAAGTGGATGGAATTATCTTTCTTACGGCTTTTCCTTGTGGGATTGATAGCCTTGTGAATGAACTTGCATTTCATTACATAAAAATACCACATATAGATATTGTTGTTGATGAATTAGATAGTATGGTTGGTGTTGAAACAAGATTGGAAAGTTTTATTGATGTATTAGAAGGGAAGGATAGACATGAAAAAAATCGTAACGTATCCGCAAATGGGGGATTATAATGTTCCTATTTATTACCTACTAACGCATATTTTACATTGTGAGATTAAAAGGCCACCTAAGATTTCTGATAAAACAGTAGAACTTGGAAATAAATATAGTCCAACCTTTGTCTGTATGCCTTTTAAATATACTTTGGGTACCTTTTTAGAAAGTTTAGAAGAAGGAGCAAATGTACTTATTCAATTGGGAGGAGGCTGTCGATATGGATACTACTATGCCTTGCAACAAGAAATTTTAAAAGAACAGGGTTATTCTTTTGAAATGGTGAATTTAGTAACAGCTGGAAAAAGTGATATCAAAAAAATAATAAAGGATTTTAAAAGCATAGACCCTAGTTTTTCTATTTTTAAAAGTGCTTATTATTTATGGATTACAATAAAAATGATCAAATACATGGATAAACTAGATCATCAAATTCGTAAAAACATTGGTTTTGAACAAAATAAAGGAGAACATCTGCAATTAAAAAAGGAAATGCTTACTCATTTTGAACATACAAAAGGCTATTTTCATTTACTATTTACTTATCTTTTCTACAAAAGGAAGTTCAAAAAAATACCAAAAGAAAAAAAGAAACGCTTAAAAGTAGGTATCATTGGAGAATTATATACCATTATGGAACCTTTTGCGAATTATGATTTAGAAATCATGTTAAGTAAATATGGAATCGAAGTCACTCGTTTTACTAATGCTACTTATCTTCTATTTAAGAAAAAGAGAAAGGTAAAGACCTATTTAAAAAGGGTCAAAAAATATGCGAAAAATAGGTTGGGGGCGGATGCATTAGATAATGTAGGAAGACTTATTTATTTAGGGGAAAAAGGATATGATGGCGTTATTCATATTAAATCATCCTTTTGTACACCAGAAATTGGAGTTATGCCCATTTTAAGACGTGTGAGTGAGGAATATAAAATACCACTACTATTCTTTTCTTTCGATACCAATACAAGTAAGGTGGGTATAGAAACAAGAATAGAAGCTTTCTATGATATGATAGAAATGAGGAAACAAAATGAATGAATGTTATTTAGGAATTGATATTGGTTCTATTTCTACAAAAGGAGTACTTCTCGATAAAGAGGAAAATGTAATTGCCAGTAGCTATATTTGGACGGAAGGAAGTCCTACGAAAGCAGTCAGAAAAGTCATTGAAATATTAAAAGAACAAATAGATGAAAGTTATGTATTAAAAGGAATTGGAACAACAGGAAGTGCTAGAAAACTTATTGGTTTAATGTTAGGCGCTACAGTTGTTAAAAATGAGATAACAGCGCATGCGATAGGAACTTTATCAAGACACAAAGATGTAAGGACCATTTTAGAGATAGGGGGACAAGATTCTAAAATTATCTTTCTAGATAATGGAATCATTGCCGATTATTCGATGAATACCCTTTGTGCAGCAGGAACGGGGGCTTTTTTATCAAGTCAGGCAAAAAGACTAGGTGTAGAAATTGAAGATTTTGGTGATATTGCACTTCAAAGTAAAAATCCTGTAAAAATAGCTGCAAGATGTACTGTTTTTGCTGAGTCAGATTTAATTCATAAAGCACAAGCGGGCTATAGAAAAGAAGATATCATTGCTGGACTATGTAAAAGCATTGTTTTAAATTATTTGAACAATGTAGCAAAAGGAAAACGAATTCATGGACCCGTTGTTTTTCAAGGAGGCGTAAGTAAAAATAAAGGTGTTGTTCACTATTTTGAAGAACAATTGAACGAACCTGTTTTAGTGGATGAGGATGGTCACTTAATGGGAGCAATTGGTGTTGCCCTTCTAGCTAGTAGATCTTTAGATAAAAAGGAATACTCATGGGATATGAAAGATATTTCCTTTGAGACAAAAGGACACGAATGTATGGGTTGTTCCAATCACTGTGAACTTTTACAAATATATAAAGATGGGGTTTTAGTGGATACATGGGGAAGTCGTTGTGGAAAATTCTGATGTTGACAATGTGTTCTATTTAGTGTATAAATGAAGTTGATAAAAAGGAAGTGAATTATGGCAAAAAATTTAGTCATTGTGGAATCACCAGCAAAAACAAAGTCAATTGGAAAATATTTAGGGGATGACTTTAAAGTTGTTTCTTCAAAAGGACATATTCGTGATTTAGCGACATCTGGGAAATTTGGTCTTGGGGTAGATATTGAGGACCATTTTAAACCAAATTATGTTACGATTAAGGGGAAAAAGAAAGTCATTGATGACCTAAAAAAAGAAGCAAATCATGCAGATTTCGTTTATCTAGCAACCGACCCTGACCGCGAAGGAGAAGCCATTTCATGGCATTTATATGATGCGTTAGGCTTAGATGAAAATGAATATGACCGAATTGTTTTTAATGAAATTACAGAATCTGCTGTAAAAGATTCTTTGAAACATGCAAGAAAAATTGATAATGATTTAGTGAATTCACAAGAAACAAGACGTATTTTAGATCGTATTATTGGTTTTCGTTTGTCCAAATTGATGCAGTCTAAAACAAGTGGGAGAGCAGCAGGAAGAGTACAAAGTGTGGCTTTGAAATTGATTGTGGATAGAGAAAGAGAAATTATGGCATTTAAGGAAGAAGAGTATTGGACGATTGATGCTTTATTTAAAGAATTTAAAGCTTCCTTAGAAAACTATAAAGATAAAAAGATAGAAATTAAAACCGAAGAAGAAGCTGATAAAATACTTTCAGTTTTAGGCCAAAACTTTGAAGTAGCTAAAGTAGAGAAAAAAGGAAAATCAAAAAATTCAAAACCTCCTTTTACTACTTCTACTTTACAACAAGCAGCATCAACACTTTTAAATATGAATGCAACAAAAACGATGATGATTGCCCAAAAACTATATGAAGGTATTGAACTTGAGAATGAAACAGTCGGCTTGATTTCTTATATGCGTACCGATTCTACTAGGTTATCCAATGATTTTGTAAGCGATACATTTCAGTATATTGAAAAAGAATATGGGAAAAAATATGTAGGATCTGTAAAAAAAGGAAAAACAACTGAAAATGTGCAGGATGCTCATGAAGCTATTCGACCAACAAGTATCCATCGAACACCAATAAGTATGAAACCTTATTTAACACCAGAAGAATACAAACTTTATCGTTTAATTTATACACGTGCCCTAGCTAGCTTAATGGCCCCTGCGAAGACAGATAATACCACAATTTTACTTACTAATCATGATTATGGATTTAAAGCAACAGGGCAAACAATTACCTTTGATGGTTATTTAAAAATATATGGTGATTATGAGGCAACAACAGAGACAACGCTTCCTTCTTTAAAAGAAAAAGAGACAGTAGAAAGTAGTGAAATTAGAAAAGAACAACATTTCACACAACCACCAGCGCGTTATACAGAAGCAAAATTAGTACAGGCGATGGAGGAGGATGGAATTGGAAGACCTTCTACTTATGCACCAATTATGAATAAATTAAAATTACATGGATATGTGAGTATTGTTGATAAAAAATTTGTTCCAACAGAAATAGGAATCGAAATTACAGATAAATTGCAAGAGTATTTTAGTCATATTATTAATGTAAAGTATACATCGAATATGGAAAGTGATTTAGATAAAATTGCAGATGGCGATACAGTTTGGTATGAAATTCTAGAGAGATTTTATAAAGATTTTGAACCTGCTTTACAAGTTGCTTTTGATAGTATGGAAAAAGAGCCTCCAAAGGAAACAGGAGAGTCTTGCCCAGAATGTGGAAGTGCTTTAGTTATTCGTAAAGGACGCTATGGTGAATTCGTGGCATGTAGTAATTATCCGAAATGCAAATACATAAAAGCAGAACCTAAAGAAGAAACAGAGATTTGTAGTTGTCCAAATTGTGATGGAAAAATAGTAGAAAAAAAATCACGAAAAGGAAAAATTTTCTATGGTTGTAACAACTATCCAAAATGTAAGACAGCGACTTGGGATAAACCAACAGGTGAATTTTGTCCAGAGTGTGGAAATTTATTAGTCGAAAAGAAAGATAAAATTAAATGTTCAAGTTGTAATTATGAAAAATAGTTACAACTTTTTTAATGTGAAAATAATTTTTGATTTTGACTTTATTATTTTTTCAAATTATAGTATACTATAAATAATGGAAAGCTAGTGGAAGGTGATAGGATGGATATACAGAGAGTATTTGCAAGTCTTATTGTGTGTGATGAATTTGGAAGAGAAATAAAGATGCAAATAAGAAATCAATCGGGGACAGTCAGTGATACGATTGACTTAGCTATGCTAGATTACACACTAGCTAATTATGGTAGTTTAGATCGATATTTAGAAGTGGCTGAAAATAATTTATGGATTCCCTCAAGAAAAGTAACTTTAAAACTTGTAGGAACGGATGGAACCATTTATCCACTTCCTTTTGAAACTGCTTATAATGATATTATTTTTAAAGCAAGTGAATGTGCTATGGCTAGGGGAAACAGAGTGTACATTGAAAATGGTAGTGGAAATCAAATGGTTGATTCAAATGAGTTTAGTGTATTCTTTAATGACTTTTTAGGTAGCGTTTTATCAAAAGAAGGATTTGAACTTATAAATAGCAACTATTTTAAGAACTATCCTGCATTTAATGATTTAATTAAGAGATATTACCAATTGTCACAGAAGGAAGATGATATGTTTGCACAAGCAGAGGCACATCATCTTGAGAAAAATTCTTTTGCAGGTAAGGAGGTTTCAAATCCACAGAATCCTGTAAGTATTAATGATTTTTTAAGAAATTATCCTATTTTTAGAAGAGCAATCTCTTTTAATATTAAATGCTTAGAAAAAAGAAATAGTAAGATTATGCGTGATGCAAATGAAAAGACAGTTATGTCAGAAAAGAAGGACAGTAAAATTTATGAAAAACAAAGAAGTCTATGTTATTTAATCGGAAACAATTGTGCTCCACTCATATTAAAAACAATGACAGCATCTTCCCTTGATAAATATACTATTGAGCATTATGAAACCCCATTGGATATTAAGGCAGAAAACAAAGAACTAATTGAAGCCTATGTGAATAAACATCTTGCATATGTGGAACATGTTAGAAAGGTTACTTCTGATTCCAAATATAGTGGACAACTCACTATCCTAGAACATAATGAAGATGGAACTTTTAGAAGGCTTCCAGATGGGATGTATTTGCGATACCCTATTATTTATACGAGTTTGTTTGAACAAGTTCAAGATTTATATTGTAATCTTGCTCGATTTAGGAAGGAAGTTAGACAAACAACAGGTGAGTTAAAGACACTCAAACAGCAAATACAAGCTACTAAAGTCCAAGCAGTTTATGAGGATTTGGAGGTTAAATTAAAAGATGCTCTTTCGGAGTTAGAAGAAAAAAAGCAGATTACGGAGAAAAGTCGCAATGAGACTTTAGAAAGTTTAAAGCAAATTATTTCTGATATGCAAAAGCTAGATAGAGAGGATAAGGTTGAGGCGAAGAAAAACTCAAATCATCATCGATTATTTTCTGAACATGTTTCTAGAGAAATTCATTATTTGAAGGCTAGAAAGATTAGTACATATCAAGTGAAGACCATTAATGATGTATGGGAAAAAGAAATGAAAAATTCTCCTTATTTCTATGATCAAATTCGTTTTATTTTAAGAACACTACGTTATAAAGTAAGACATAATGCAAAAAAGGTAGAGAATACTATAGATAATGCTTCTACTTCCGAGAATACGCTTATACAAAAAAAGGCAAATCCGACAGAGCCAACAATAGTAAGAGAACCTGAATCTATTTTATATCCAGATGAACTAGAGAAAATGTATGGATTAGATGTGCCATCAAATGAAGTGTTAGCAAAGAAGGGTATTTATGTTTCAAGAAGATAAAGATGCTTTTTTATCTTTCTTGGAAACACAAAAAGGATATTCAAGTCATACAATTTTAAATTATTGTAAAGATTTGGAATCTTTTTTTGAATTCTTAAATAGAGAGGATATCCACTTTTATAATGAGATTGATTACAAAGTCATTCGTAATTATTTGAATTTTTTGGATGAAAAAAATTTTTCAAAAACAACCATTGCACGCCATATCAGTTCTCTTCGAAGTTTTTATAGATATCTTTTAAAAGAGGAAAAGGTATCAAAAAATCCAATGCTTTTTATTAGTAATCCTAAACCAGATAAAAAGCTACCTAAGTTTTTATATGAAGGGGAAGTTGAAAAATTGCTTGCTATGCCAAAACTAGATAATCCAAAAGGAATTAGGGAAGCCCTTCTTTTAGAATTTTTGTATTCTACGGGAGTACGTGTTAGTGAATTATGTTCTGTAAAAATAAAGGATATCTCTTTTTCAGAAAAAAGTGTTAAAGTACTTGGAAAGGGGAACAAAGAAAGATATGTTTATTTTGGAAAACAGCTTGATGAACTTTTAAAACGATATTTAAAAGAAGCTAGACCCTATTTTGAAAAACAGAAAAATGAATATTTATTTTTAAATGATTCAGGAAATCCCCTTCATGATCGAAGAGTTCGAGCTATTATTGATGAATTGTTAAAGCGAAGTTGCGCTGATTTTCATATTAGCCCTCATACATTAAGGCATTCTTTCGCTACACATATGTTAAATAATGGAGCGGATTTAAAAACTGTGCAGGAGCTTTTAGGACATGCAGATTTATCTACAACGCAGATTTACACACATATTTCAAATGAGAGACTTAGAAGTGTTTATTTGAATGCACATCCAAGGGCACATAAAAAATAAGATAAAATCATGTATAAAACTAGACAATAGGTATGTCTAGTTTTATCTTTTTTGAGGGAAAGAATTGAATAACAAAAGGTAGTTTGTTATAATAAAATTAACAAGATAGGAGGATATAGATGATGAAATATGTATATTTATTCCAAGAAGGAAATGCAAGTATGCGTAATTTACTTGGAGGGAAAGGCGCTAATTTAGCAGAGATGTCTAGTTTAGGTTTACCTGTTCCTAACGGTTTTACAATTACAACAGAAGCTTGTACTTCTTACTATGAGAATGGAAAAGAAATTAGTGAGGAAGTTAAGACACAAATTTTTGATGCATTAAAGAAGTTAGAAGCATTGCAAGGAAAGAAATTTGGTGATGTTGAAGATCCCCTTTTAGTCTCTGTTCGAAGTGGAGCTAGGGCCTCTATGCCAGGAATGATGGATACCATTTTAAATTTAGGTTTAAATGACGAGGCAGTAGAAGGATTCGCCAAAAAGACAAATAATCCCAGATTTGCTTATGATTCTTATCGTAGATTTATCCAAATGTATTCTGATGTCGTTATGGAGGTTCCAAAGAATTTTTTTGAGAAAATTATTGATGAAATAAAAGAAGCAAGAGGAATCCATTATGACACAGAATTAACAGTAGAAGATTTAAAAGAATTAATCATTCGTTTTAAAGATGTATATAAAGAAGCTATGCACGGAGAGGAATTTCCACAAAATCCGACGGAACAATTGATGGGCGCAGTGAAAGCAGTATTTCGTTCATGGGATAATCCAAGAGCAATTGTGTATAGGAGAATGAACGATATTCCAGGAGAATGGGGAACTGCTGTGAATGTTCAAGCTATGGTTTTTGGAAATATGGGTGAAACATCAGGTACAGGCGTTGCTTTTACAAGAAATCCATCTACTGGAGAAAAAGGAATTTATGGGGAATATTTAATTAATGCACAGGGAGAAGATGTGGTTGCTGGTGTACGTACTCCACAACCAATTACAAAGTTGAAAGAAGATTTACCAGATTGTTATAGACAGTTCATAGAACTTGCTACTAAATTAGAGAATCATTATCGTGATATGCAAGATATGGAATTTACGATTCAAGAGGGAAAACTATATTTTTTACAAACGAGAAATGGAAAGCGTACTGCAAAGGCAGCTATTCAGATTGCTTGTGATTTAGTGGATGAAGGCATGATTACAGAAGACGAGGCTGTTATGCGAATTGAGGCAAAATCATTAGATCAATTATTACATCCTGCTTTCAATGAGGAGGCTTTAAAAAATGGGGAAGTAATTGGAAGTGCTCTTCCTGCTTCACCTGGAGCTGCTGCGGGATATGTTGTTTTCACAGCTGAAGAAGCGAAAAAACAGGGGATTGGTGGAAAAGGGGACCGAGTTATTTTAGTTCGTTTGGAAACCACACCAGAAGATATTGAAGGAATGGTAGCCAGTCAAGGAATTTTAACTGGACGTGGAGGAATGACATCGCATGCAGCTGTTGTTGCTCGTGGAATGGGAACTTGTTGTATATCTGGATGTGGCGAAATGAAAATCAATGAAGAAGAGAAAAAATTTGAATTAGGTGGCTATACATTTCATGAAGGAGATTATATTTCTCTAGATGGTTCAACTGGTAAAATTTATAAAGGGGATATTCAAACAGAGGAAGCTACTGTCTCTGGAAACTTTGGAAGAATTATGGCATGGGCTGATGAAAAGAGAACACTTGGTGTACGCGCTAATGCAGATAATCCAAGAGATACAAAAAAGGCTATTGAATTAGGAGCGGAAGGGGTTGGACTTTGTCGTACAGAGCATATGTTCTTCGATGAAGAAAGAATTCCGGCTATTCGAAAAATGATTTTGAGTGAAACTGTAGAAGAACGTGTAAAAGCTCTCGACGCTTTAATTCCGTTTCAAAAGAGTGATTTTAAGGCCATGTATAAAGAACTTAAAGGGTTACCGATGACTGTTCGTTATCTTGATCCTCCATTACATGAATTTTTACCAAAAGAAGAGGCAGATATTATTGCTTTAGCAAATGATATGCATGTTAGTGTAGAGCATTTAAAGAATAAGTGTAGTGAACTACATGAATTTAATCCAATGATGGGACATAGAGGATGTAGACTTGCAGTTACGTATCCAGAAATTGCAAGAATGCAAACGAGAGCTTTATTAGAAGCTGCTATCGAAGTAGAAGAGGAGGAAAGTTTTAGAATTGTACCTGAAATTATGATTCCTTTGATTGGAGAAAAGAGAGAATTGAAATTTGTTAAAAATATTGTTATAGAAGAGGCTGAAAAAGTAAAACAAGAAAAGGGTTCAAATATTGAGTACCATATAGGTACAATGATAGAAATACCAAGAGCCTGTCTACTTGCTGATGAAATAGCCGAAGAAGCAGAATTTTTCTCTTACGGAACGAATGATTTGACACAACTTACTTTTGGATTTTCAAGGGATGATGCCGGAAAATTCTTAGATTCTTATTATCAAAATAAGATTTATGAACAAGATCCGTTTGCTCGTGTTGATATAGCAGGAGTTGGAGCTTTAGTAAAAATGGCTACAGAAAAAGGAAGAAGTGTAAGACCTGATTTAAAGCTGGGAATTTGTGGGGAGCATGGGGGAGACCCAGCCTCTGTTGAATTCTGTCATAATGTAGGCTTAACATATGTTTCTTGTTCTCCATTTAGAGTTCCAATCGCTAGACTTGCTGCGGCACAAGCGTCTATAAAGGCGAACCAATCAAAATAAAAAATGATTATGATTTGTTCTTAACTCGTATAATCATTACAAAAGATGATATTTTAAGATATTCAGATAAAATACCTGAATGTAAAAATGCAAGATTAAAAGAACCAATTATAGTTGATATTTATATCTAAATTAGACTAAGATGACTAATATGTCGCATATCTTAGTCTTTTTTGTATGAAAAATTAATTATATGCGACAGGAAAAAGGAGGTGAAAAAATGCGATTAGTGTATTTAAAACCAAGGTTAAAAGATTTATCACAAGGTTCTAGAATTGCATTTATAAGACAGTTTAGACAACTAACTCAGGATGAACTTGCAGATAAATTAAAATTAAAGGGTGAAAGAAAAAGAAGAGTGATAACAAACTATGAAAATGGCAAAAGAACTCCTCAAGATGATAGGCTTTTAGAAATATCAAATATATTAAATGTGAGAATAGATACCATTAAAGAGTATGGCTTTAAAGAACCAATAGATATTGTCTATACCTTAATGTGGTTAGAAGAATTATATCCAGGATATCAAATAGATTTACCTATAACTTATTATAATGATAATACCCTTTTAATAAATAAATTTACAGAAATTTTCCCTAATCTAAGGAAAAGCCTCTATTTATATAGGAATATAAG
>CAPHZB010000004.1 GCA_948629335.1 uncultured Bacilli bacterium | reverse complement strand
CGACGGCGAGTGATATATTCCAAGGAAAGACGGCATTAGTTGGAGGAAAGAAAGTCACAGGGACGATGGTAGATAGAGGGTTAGCTCAGTATGGTAATTGGGGATGTGGTGATGCAGGATGCGGGAGTGGGAATGATGCATATTATGCTATAAATGCATTACCAGAAGGATATTATCACTCAGATGGAAACTCTTGGGCACCCGAGGCCAGAATAAATGCAAATACATTAAGAGAATCATTAGGAATAACGGGGAATAAAATTTTAAGTGGACAATCGATAGCAGGAGTAAGTGGAACGATACCAGTAAGGAGTGGTTCAAGTCAGGCAATCCATGTAGGAGCAAATAATGAGAATACATATTTAGTATTCCCATATGGATATTATCCAGCGGAGAATCATTTTTCACAAAATAATACATCAGAAGTATATATACCAAATTCTCAATTAGCAAGTGCGATAGGATTAACAGCAGATAAGATAAAAAAGGGAGAGAATGTATTGGGAATAACAGGGACAGGAACTACAGGATATTCTAGTTGTTCTTCTTGTTGTCCATCATGTCCTAGTTGTAATTCTTGTTGTCCAAGTTGTCCAGCTGGAATTACATTTTCAAGTGCGAGCTCTTCTAGATATTTATCTAAAGATAATACTGAACTGAGTGTTTCACCAGGGCATTATTATATTTTATTGCGGGAACCCGCCACAACAAACGTGGGTGATGCTTTAAGTGGTTGTGATGTGATAGATAGTGATGGATCAAGTAGCACTATTAGTGGAAAGACCATTTATGCATCATGGCGGATTTGTAAAGCAACGGGGTCTAAAATTACCCTTTCTAATCCATCAGGTGCTAGACTTCTAGTAAGTGAAATTGCTCATTGATATAACAAAAATTTATTAGAGAGTATGTTCTTATTATTTTTAAGGAATATAAAAAAGCCAGTATTATTTTGTATGCAAAAAATCTAGGGGAAACACCATTTTATGTTTGGTGTTTTTTTATAGGTGTTTTTTAGAAATAAAAAATTTTAGTATCAGGTACACATAACATATACTTATATGATAATTAGCGATGATTTTATAAGAAAATTTTCGGAGGAAAATAGATTTATAAACGATTGAGTAGATATATAGTGATATATATATCTACTCAATCTTATAAACTATAAACTAGTGCAAAAAAATAAGACTAAGAATTGACATAAAGGGAAAAATAGTATATATATTCATATAGGTGTATATTATGAAATTTGAAATAGAGGGAGAGCTTTATCCCATTGAAATTATAAAAAAAAATAATAAAAATACATATATTCGCATAAAAGAAGGAAATACCATTTCTATAACAGTACCTTTCCTTTATTCTGAGAAAAAAGCGTTAAAAATATTAGAAGAAAATAAGAAAAGTATTGAAAAGATGATAAAGAAAAGAGAAGCAAAAAAAGAAATGGAAGAAGGAATTTGGTTTTTAGGAAAAAAATATGATTATATTCAAACTCCCCTTTATGAATTTGAAATTTATCAAAATAAAATATTTGCTAAAAATGAAAAAACAGTAGAAAAATATTTTGACCAAAAAAGAAAAGAAATTTATACAGAACATCTTGACTATTGGTATCATCAATTTGAAGAAAAGATTCCATATCCTAAATTAAAAATAAGAACAATGAAGACAAGGTGGGGTGTATGTAATAAAAGAGATAATTCAGTTACATTAAATACTGAACTATTAAAATACGATTTAGAAAAATTGGACTATGTTATTATCCATGAACTTTCTCATTTTAAACATTTTAACCATTCTACAGATTTTTGGCTTTTAGTAGAAAAATATTGTCCAAACTATAAACAAATTAGAAAAGAACTTAAATAATCATTTTAACACAACCGTTAAGGTTCTTTTTTTATTTTAAAAAATTATAATTATATAGGAAAACAATATAAGACAAAAAGTAACGAAAGTTTTTTTTATACTGGTAGTGGTGATGTTATGAAAGTGAAAGTATTTGATGAAGGGCATGAAAAAGATTTAGAATCAGCCCTTAACGATTTTTTATCTTCTGGTGTAAAAGTGATTGATATCAAATTTAGTGTATCAACCTCTGTTTTTTCAGAAGAACAAGTTTATTGCTTTTCAGCGCTCGTTATGTATGAGTGATTGTTTAAAAAAATTTTTTTAACTCAGTATAAAAATAGCAAAGGAGAATAAAATATGTTTGGAAATTTTAAAGAAGATACAAGAGAAGTTTTGATGGAAGCAAAAAGGCAGAAATCTCTTTTAAAGCATCCTTATGTCGGAAGTGAACACTTATTATTAGCTATATTAAATAGTGAAAATGAGGTTTCATTAAAACTAAAGGAGTATGGACTTACTTATGAACTATTTAAAGAAAAAATATTAGAGACAATTGGATATGGAAGTGAAAACAACGAATGGTTTTTATATACCCCTTTATTAAAACGTGTTATTGAAAATGCTATTTTAGATAGCAAAGAAACAAATATGGGAATTGTAACAATTAATCATTTGTTTTCTTCCCTTTTAGAAGAAGGAGAGGGAATTGCTGTTCGTATCTTAGTTTCCTTAGAAATTGATTTAGATGAATTATATAGTGAATTTAGAAATCGATTTACAGAAAATACAAAGGGTAAGAAAAAGAAAAAACTTATATTGGAAGATTTGGGAATTGATTTAACTAAAAAGGCCCTAAATGGGGAGATTGATCCTGTAATTGGTAGAGATAAGGAAATAAAGCGAGTCCTTGAAATCTTATGTAGACGGTGTAAAAACAATCCATTATTGATAGGAGAAGCAGGAGTTGGGAAAACTGCCATTGTAGAAGAATTAAGTCGATTAATTGCTTTAGGAGAAGTACCAATGCAACTTAAAAATAAAAGAATTATCAGTATATCCATGTCTTCTTTTGTAGCAGGGACAAAATATCGTGGCGAATTTGAAGAACGCATGAGCAAAGTATTAAAAGAAGTAGAAGAAAATGAAGATATCATTTTATTTATTGATGAAATTCATACATTAGTAGGGGCAGGGGGTGCAGAAGGCGCAATCGACGCATCAAATATTTTTAAACCTGCTTTAGCCCGTGGAAAATTAAGATGTATTGGGGCTACAACAACGGAGGAATATAAAAAGTTTATTGAAAAAGATGGCGCTTTAGAAAGAAGATTTCAAAAAATTATCGTAGAAACACCAAAACGAGAAGAATTACAAAACATTTTGATGCGTTTAAAACCTATTTATGAGGGATACCACCATGTTATTTTGAAAGATGAAATTATAGAAACCATTTTAGATATGAGTGAGAAATACATTTATGATAGACATGAGCCAGATAGATCGATTGATGTGTTAGATGAGGTATGTTCTAAAGTACATATTGAGGATACAGAGGAAATGAAAAAGTTGTTTGCCATGAAAAAAGAGTATAGCCGTTTAGAAGAAGAAAAGAATAAATATATCCGAGAAGGGAAGTTTGAAGAAGCTACTAAAATCAAAGATTTAGAAAATAAGATTATGAATGACATCAATGTTTGTGAGTTAACACTTTATGACAAAAATAGAAAAGAGGTTTGTTCTTCCGATGTTGCAGAAGTCATTCATGAAAAAACAGGGATTCCTATCTATGAACTATTAAAAGAAAATAAAAAAATTGTAGAATCGTTTAAAAAGAAAATCACAGAAGAAATTATTGGGCAAGAAAGTGCTGTAAAAGAACTTGTTCGTTTATTTAAAAAAGTAAAATTAGGTTTTTCGGATGCGAAATGTTATTCTTTATTACTGATGGGACCAACAGGTGTAGGGAAAACCATGATGTCAAAATTATTCGCTGAGCATTTAGTTATGGACCATGTGATTAAACTAGATATGAGTGAATATTCTGATTCTTCGTCCATCAGTAAAATTATGGGTGCAAATCCGGGATATGTGGGGTATGATGAACATAAAACTATTTTAGAACAGATTCGAAATCACCCACACAGTGTTCTTATTTTAGACGAAGTAGAAAAAGCACATCCACAGGTACTTAATTTATTTTATCAAATCTTAGAAGATGGAAAAATCACTGATTCTCTTTCTAATGTGGTACGTTTTGATCAAGTGGTTGTCATTATGACATCCAATATTGGTTTTGAAGAGGCAAATGTCGGCTTTTTAGAAATAAAAAAAGAGGAAGCTATTTCTAAATTAAAAGAATATTTTAAGGATTCATTTATTAATCGTATTGATAGTATTGTAGTATGTGATTCTTTAAAGGAAGAAGATATTTGTACTTTAGTTCATAAAAAGATAAATATGCTTAAGAAAAAATATAAAAGTAAGATTGATGTTACCATTCCTAAAAAAATAGAAAAAGAGATTGTTGAACTTTCTTTATTTCAAGAATATGGTGCTAGAAAAATCGATAAGATTATAAAGGATCGTATTGAGGATAGTATTATTGATGCCATTTTAGAAGAACAGGAAAAAATAACGATTCCGTCTTTAAAAACAAAAATTCTATCTTCTATCTAAGCATTTACTTTCCGTTTTTCTTGCGTTATTATAATGGTAGGAGGTTTTAGGATGATTAAGTTAAAAGAAATTGAAAAATTGATAAAAAATGTTTCAAATATTTCAATTGTTAAGGAATTGCTTGTGTCTTTAAGTAATGTGACAGATAGCGAACAGAAAAGAATAATTGATTGTTGTAAGAAACATAACTATAGTCATTTCGTATGTACATTGTTTTGTCATCATCAGATAAAAGAATTTAGAAGTATAGAACAAATGTTGCAAATGGCAGATAAATTAGGTGAGAATGTTGAAAATGAGCAGGAGGCTTATTGGATGCTTATTGACACAAATGCTTTAAAATTTCGAACATTAAAGGAACATCTTATGTTGGTTGATAAATTAAAACAATATACATATGATGAATTGATTGTTCGTCTTGCACATGATGCCAATTTAATGGAGAAATCCATAGAAAAGCAACTTGGGGCTATGGATGCCCTTCATGAAAAACAAGTAGAACATCCAGATGCATCTTCTTCAAAAAGGTATGCAGATAAAGAAGAAATTTTAAAATCTTTCTGTAGAGAAGACAATTTTGATGGGATGGTTCGATTTAAGGATAGTTTTTCTGAAATTTATGATTTAAAGGAAATGGAGGCATATATTCAGTATTTGGAAGAAACATTTACAGATATAGGACCATCTACATTAGTTCCAACATTTCAAAAGGTAAAGAAAATGAAGAAAAGTGAGAATTATCAAAAAATATAGATGTGAAATCGAATAAAAATAACTAGACAAAAAATGTGCTTCTTGTTATAATGAGAAAAAGCGTTGAACAAGAGGAGTATATGTAAGACATGTAAAGAGAGTTTACGAATGGTGGAATGTAAATCATGTATTATATAGAAGGTAGCTTGGGAGCTATATTTCTGAAATAAGAGTAAGTTATATCGTAGAGATGCGTTAAATCAAAGAGGTAATTTTATTACAAAGTAAGGTGGTACCACGTAGAATCACGTCCTTATCTAGGATGTGATTTTTTGCGTTTTGTCAAATATTTATGATAGAAAAAATATGGAAGATAAAGCACTATGGATATTGTCGTAAAAATGAGGTGTTATCAAATTTCCTTACAATAGAAGAGTTATTATAAATTTTTAAATAGAAAACGAGGAGGTAAAAGGAATGCAAAAATATAGAAACTTATTTAATCAGTATGTAAAAACATTTAATATAAAAGATAAAATGATTTTACTTAAATTTCATCATACTTACCGGGTCGTAGAATATGCGCATCAGATTGCAGAAAGTGTAGGTGTAGATACATTTAAAGCTGAATTATGTGCTTTATTTCATGATATTGCTCGCTTTACCCAGTGGGATAAATATCATACTTTTCATGATTCGCAGTCTATTGATCATGGAGATTTAGGTTGTACTCTTATAAAAGAACATTTTAGTGAGATTCCCTATTTAGAACTTGTATTATTTACAACAAGAAATCATAATAAATTTAAAATACAAGAAACAGACAATGAGGAATATGAATTGTACACAAAAATAGTAAAAGATGCTGATAAAATAGATATCATGTTAGAACAAGGTCTAGAATTACATGAAAATGATTTATGCATAAGTGATAAAGTATTTTCCTCCATTTTGAAACAGGAGATGGTGAAAAATGAAGATGTAAAAAATGAATTAGATGAAATTGTACAACTGATGGGCTTTGTTTTTGATATTTATTTTGCGTATACATTTACCTTTCTTTTAAAGAAAAAGTTTATTCAAAATAAAATACATTTGCTATCATGTTATACGAGTGATATTCGTTTAGAAGAAATGGAAAAAATTTTAGTAAAATATATAAAGGAGAAAGTAGAGGGATAATATGTTAGATAAAAAATATAATCATTTGGAAGTAGAAAAAGGAAAATATGAAGAATGGAAAAAGAAAGGATTATTTAAAAGTGGAAAAAAGGATAAAGAACCTTTTACGATTGTTATACCACCACCAAATGTTACAGGAAGATTACATTTAGGACACGCATGGGATACCACGCTACAAGATATTATTATTCGTTATAAAAGAATGTGTGGGTTTGATGCTCTTTGGCTTCCAGGTATGGATCATGCGGGAATTGCAACACAAGCAAAAGTAGATAAAAAACTTCGTGAGGAAGGAGTCGACCCTAGAAGTATAACAAGGGAAGAGTGGTTAAAAAAAGCTTGGGAATGGAAGGAAGAGTACGCGAATACAATTTATAGTCAGTGGGGAAAATTAGGATTATCTCTTGACTATGATAAAGAAAGATTTACTTTGGATGAAGGTTTATCTAAGGCAGTGCGGAAAGTTTTTGTAAGTCTTTATGAAGAAGGATTGATTTACCGGGGAGAAAGAATTATCAATTGGGATCCACAAGCGCAAACAGCATTATCGAATGAAGAAGTAATTTATAAAGATGTAGAAGGTGCTTTCTACCATATCAAATATTTTATAAAAGATACAGATGAATATTTAGAAGTAGCTACGACTAGACCTGAGACTCTTTTTGGAGATACAGCTATTGCCATTAATCCAAACGATAAACGTTATCTAAAATATCATGGAAAAAGTGTTATCTTGCCTCTTTTAAATAAAGAAATTCCTATTGTTTTAGATGAACATGCTGATCCAGACTTTGGAACAGGGGTAGTAAAGATTACTCCAGCTCATGATCCAAATGACTATGAAGTAGGAATACGGCACAATCTAGAGCGAATTGTTGTTATGAATCTTGATGGAACAATGAATGCTAATGCAAAAGGGTATGAAGGATTAGACCGATTTGCTTGTCGTAAAAAAGTAGTGGAAGATTTAGAAAAGAATGGTTTACTTATCAAGATTGAAAAGATAACACATAGTGTTGGACATTCAGAAAGAACAGACGTGATGGTTGAACCTTATTTATCAAAACAGTGGTTTGTAAAAATGCGCCCTTTAGCCGATAAAGTTCTTGCAAATCAAAAGATAGAAGAGAAAAAGGTACATTTCTTGCCAAGTCGTTTTGAAAAAATTATGAATCATTGGATGGAAATTACATATGATTGGTGTATTTCAAGACAACTTTGGTGGGGTCATCAAATTCCAGCATGGTATAAAGATGGGGAAGTTTATGTTGGTATGGAAGCGCCTAGGGAAGAAGGTTGGGTACAAGATGAGGATGTTTTAGATACTTGGTTTAGTAGTGCGCTATGGCCATTTAGTACACTAGGGTGGCCTGAAAAAACGGATGATTTTTTAAGGTATTATCCGACGAATGTTTTAGTTACAGGATATGATATTATTCCATTTTGGGTAAATCGGATGACTTTTCAGGGATTAAAATTCACAAATTCTAGGCCTTTTGAAACGTGTATGATTCATGGACTTATTCGTGATAAAGAGGGTAGAAAAATGAGTAAAAGCCTAGGAAATGGAGTGGACCCTATGGATGTTATTGAAGAGTATGGTGCAGATGCTTTACGCTTTTATTTGGCAACTTCTACGGCTTTAGGAACTGATTTACGCTATGATACAGAAAAAGTAAAGTCAACCTGGAATTTTATTAATAAAATATGGAATGCAGCCCGCTTTGTTTTAATGAATACTGAAAATAATAAAACAATAGAATTAAAAAATCTAAATGATGTGGATAAATGGATTCTAACTCGTTTAGAAAAAACAATTCAAAATGTACACAAGTTTATGGACCGCTATGAATTTCAAAATGTAGGAACTATTTTATATAATTTTATTTGGGATGATTTTTGTGATTCTTATATTGAAATGGCAAAGTTTGAAATTGAAGAAAAACATACAAAGGATACTTTACTTTTTGTAATGACGTGTATTTTAAAAATGCTCCATCCATTTATGCCTTATGTAACAGATGAAATATATTCTTCCCTACCAACTACCACTGATGAAATTATGATTAGTGAATATCCAGAGTTTACTCAAGATTTACTTTTTACAAGTGAAGAGGAAATGATAGATGACTTATTAAACTTTGTAAAAGTATATCGAACAGTGAAACAAGAAAATAATATAGGAAAAGAATATTTTGTTTTTCTAGAAAGCAACATACCAAGTCTTGCTTTAAAATTACTAAAAATTGAAGATAAAATTATTGAAAAACCATTAAAGATACAGAGCTATCAAGTTGTATATAAAAAGTATCAAGTCGTTTTATATTATGAAAAACAAGAAACAGAAGAAGAAAAAAATATGCAAATGAAGCAAAGAAAAATGCTAGAAGAAAGTATTGCAAGAAGAGAAAAATTATTAGCAAACGAAAATTATATACAAAAGGCACCTGCCCATTTAGTAGAAGAGGAGAGAAAAAAGCTTTTAGAGGAGAAGAAGATATTAGAAACTTTTTAAAATAAAAAATAAAGGTTAGAAAATGTAAAATTGAATGAGAAAATGAATAATAGGGTATGAAAAGTAAAAATTAGAAATATATAGGAATGAGAAAGTAGATGATAAAGTGTTAGATAAAAAATATAATGCAATAGAAAAAGAAGAAAAATGGTTAAATTATTGGAAAGAAAATAAAATATACGCATTTAAGCCAGATGAGAGAGAGGTTTTCTCTATTGATACACCTCCTCCAACGGTAAACGGAAAAATTCATATTGGACATATTTTTTCTTATTCACAAACTGAAATGATTGCCAGATATAAAAGACTAAGGGGATACAATATCTTCTATCCATTTGGATTTGATGATAATGGGCTTCCTAGTGAAAGATTGGTAGAAAAAGAACAGGGAAAAAAGGCGCATGAGATAGGAAGAGAAGCATTTTCTAAATTGTGTTATGAAACAACGGATAAGTATGAAGCAGAATTTCAAGAATTATTTAGCAAGATGGGAGTTAGTACAGATTGGGATATTCATTATAAAACTGTAAGTCCATCTACAATTAAAATCAGTCAGGCTTCTTTTTTGGATTTAGCGCAACAAGGGCACTGTTATCATAAAGAAAGTCCAGCCTTATGGTGTAATGAATGTCTAACTTCTATTGCACAAGCAGAATTAGAGACGAAAACCATTAAAACAACATTTAACTATATTCATTTTAAAACGGTAGAAACGAATGAAGAATTTACTATAGCAACAACAAGACCAGAGTTATTACCAGCTATTGTATGTGTTTTTGTAAATCCTAATGATGATGTACATAAACATCTAATTGGAAAAAATGCACATATTCCAGTCATTGATGTGGAAGTACCAATTCTAGCCGATGAAAAGGTAGCAATAGATAAAGGTACAGGAGTAGTTATGTGCTGTACTTTTGGAGATCAAACAGATATAGAATGGTGGAAAAAATACAAATTACCACTTAAATACATTTTTACAAAAGATGGAAAAATTGTTGATGATGTTCCAAATTACGGGGGGCTTAAAATAAAAGAAGCAAGAAAACAGATTATAGAGGATTTGCAAGCAGGTGGCTTTGTTGAGAAAATTGAAGAATTAGAGCATGAAGTGCAAACACATGAAAGGTGTGGACGAGAAGTAGAATATTCTGTTATGAAGCAATGGTTTATCGATACAACAAGTCATAAGGAAGATTTCTTAAAAATTGGGGAAGAAATTAAATGGCATCCTGAATATATGAAAAACCGTTATGATGAATGGGTAGAAAATATCATGTGGGATTGGTGTATTTCAAGACAAAGATATTTTGGAGTACCATTTCCAGTTTGGTATTGTGCACATTGTGGTGAACCAGTATTTGCGAGGGTTACAGATTTACCTGTTAATCCATTAGTAGATAAACCTCATATTGAATCTTGTAAGTGTGGATGTACTGAATTTATACCAGAAACTGATGTTATGGATACATGGGCAACTTCTTCAGTAACACCTTTAATCAATATGAGATATGGCGAAAAAGAGAATTATGAGTCTTTCTTAAAACCAATGAGTATTAGAACAAATGCTTCTGAAATAATTCGAACTTGGGATTTTTATACTATTGTTAAAAGTTTTTATCACTTTAAAGCTCGCCCTTGGGATAATGTAATGATTTCAGGTTTTGTTATGGCGAGTAAAGGTGAAAAGATAAGTAAAAGTAAAGGAAATAGTAAAGTAGAACCTATGGATTTAATCAGGGAATATTCGGCCGATGTCATTCGTTATTGGGCTGGCTCTGGAAGACTTGGTACAGATATAGTATTTAGTGAAGAAACTCTTCTTAGAGGACGCAAGTTAGTAAATAAACTATGGAATGTTGCTAAGTTTATAGAAATGCACTTAGCAGATTATGAAGATAAAGAATTCGATACTTACGAATATATTGATAAATGGATCTTGGGTAAATTTAAGGAAATGGAATCAGGTTTTATAAAATACCTTGATGAATATGAAGTAGGGCTTGCATTAAACACTCTTGAAAAATTCTTTTGGAATTTTTGCGATAACTATATTGAAATTGTTAAACATAGATTATATAGACCTGAAGAGTTCGGAGAGATACCAAGATATTCAGGACAAAAGACAGTTTACACATTATTATATAAATTGCTTCAAGATTTTAGTATTTTCTTCCCATTTATTACAGAAGAAATTTACGGGGAACTATATCATGATAACAAATCAATTCATTTAACACGGATAGAACCATTAAATTTTGATTTTAAAAATGAAATTAAAAATGGGGATATTATAATTGATATAATTAGTCAAGTTAGAGGAGAAAAAACAAATAATAATGTTTCTCTTAAAACACCAATTAAGAATTTTGAATTAAGTGTAAATGAAGAATTAGCTGATGCTATAAATAAATCTCTTAAAGATTTCAAAGCAACATTAACTATTCAAAATTTAGATTTAACTTTAATCGAAAAGGATTATAAGATTAATAAAATTGAATTAGAACTAGAGAATTAGGACTAAAATTTAGTGTAGATTAAATTCTATGCTTTTTAATTTGTAGTGACATTTGTAGTGACATTTATAGTGACATTATGTTATGATTATGTTGGAGGTAAAATTTGATGATAGGACTATTGGAAGATAAAAGAACTGAATTTAAGGTAAAACTTACTGATACACTAGAAAAAGAAGTCATTGCCTTTTTAAATACTGATGGTGGAAATATATTTATTGGTGTTGATGATAAAGGAAATATAAATGGAATTTTAGGTAATTTAGATTTATTGCAAAGAACCATAAAAGATAGAATAAAAGATAATATTATGCCATCAACTTTAGGTTTATTTGATGTTGCTGTAAATGAAAAAAATGGAAAAAAGTATATACAAATTATTGTTGCAAAAGGGAATGAAAGACCCTATTATTTACGTGGAATGGGAATGACTCCAGATAGTTGTTTTATTAGAGTTGGTTCCTCTGTTGAAAGTATGAATAATGAGACAATTCTTAATTTATTCTCTAAAAGAATGAGAAATTCTTTAAAAAATATAAAATCTCCTAAACAAGATTTAGAATTTAAAACATTAAAAATTTATTATCAAGAAAATGGTTATGAAATAAATGATAATTTTTAAAAAAAACTAGATTTATATGACGATAATAATGAATTTAATTATATAGCTTATTTGCTTGCTGATAATAATAATTTATCTGTTCAGTTTGCAAAGTATGATGGAGATGATGTTTATAATTTAATAGAAAATGAAGATTTTGGTTTTTGTTCACTCATAAAAATAACAAACAATATTTTAAACAAAATTATGTTAGAGAATAAAACTTATACAAAAATTGAAACACTGACTAGAAAAGAAATTAAAATGTATGATTATAATGCTGTAAAAGAGTTAATAACAAATGCTTTAGTTCATAATGATTGGTGTAATGGATATTCTCCAAAATTTGAGATGTTTGATGAAAAGTTGGTTATTTCATCCAACGGTGGTATTCAAGAGGGTGTATCACAAGAAGAATTTTTAGAAGGATTTTCTAATCCTAGAAATCCTGAATTAATGAGAATTTTTAGAGACCTAAATTTTGTCGAACAATTAGGTACTGGTATACAAAGAGTATTGAAAACATATGATAAAGAAATATTTGAATTTTACCCTAATCATATTCGCGTAACAGTGCCGTTTAGTAAAAATAAATTCAAAAATGAACCATTAAAAGAGGAAAGGTATAAAAATCTTAATAAACTTCAAAATTCCATTATGAATTTAATTATGGATAAGCCTAGTATTACACAAGAAGAACTTGCTAGACTATTAGATGTTAATAAAAGGACAATTATAAGAAATTTTAAAGTCCTAATTGATGAAAAATACATAGAAAGAATAGGGGCTAATAAAAACGGTTATTGGAAAGTAAATAAAAGATAGTTCATAGTTAATATAGGAATCTTTTTTTGCAAGATAAAATCTGATTAAGAGTCAATGTTATGATACGATATGTTTGAGTAGACCTGTCTGTAAACTAAAAAGGGGCTGGGCAAAAACAGAAAAAAATTTATAACAATAAGAGATACCAAGATGTGAAATCATCACAATTAAAAAACTAACAAATTACGATTTATAAAGTAAGTCAAAGGGAATAGAAAATTTCAGATACTTTGGAGGGTGAGAAAATACTTTTTGTATTCCATGAAAATTAGTGTATAATAGACATGGATTAAAAGGAATACGGTGAGAATATGGTTTATTTAGATTATAGTGCAACAACTCCTACAAATAAAGAAGTATTAGATACTTTTGTAAGAGTATCTAAAGATTTTATTGGAAATACAAATTCTTTACACAAATTGGGTGTACGGGCAAAAGAACTAGAAATGCAGGCTACAAAACAAATTGCTTCTCTTTTAGGTGTTAAAGAAACGGAAATTATTTACACATCGGGTTCAAGTGAGTCCAATAATTTGGCTTTAAAAGGAGTTTGTTTAAAATACCAAAATAGAGGGAAGAAAATTCTAACTACTTCTTTAGAACATTCTAGTATTTATGGACCACTTTCTTATTTACAAAAGTTAGGATTTACTGTGGATTTTTTAGAAACGGATAAAGAAGGAATAGTAAAACTTTCTTCTTTAGAAGAGAAAATGACAGATGATGTTGTCTTAGTATCTATCACTATTGTAAATAGTGAAACAGGAGTTTTAGAACCTATTGAAGAAATAGGAAAATTTTTAAAATCATTTCCTAAATGCTTTTTTCATGTAGATGCAACACAAAGTATTGGAAAAGTACATGTGTCTTTTGAAAATGTGGACTTAATCTCTTTTTCTGCGCATAAGATATATGGAATAAAAGGAATAGGGTGTTTGGTAAAAAAAGAGAATGTAGAGTTAGAACCCTTAATTCATGGGGGAAAAAGTACAACGAAATATAGAAGTGGAACACCAGCACACCCATTAATTGCATCATGCGCTAAAGCACTTCGGCTTTCTCTGATAGATTTAGAAAAGAATTATCAATATATCAATGCTTTAAATCAAAAAATAAGGAAGAATTTAGAAACTTATGAAGATGTATTTGTGAATAGTACGAGTCACTCTATTCCGCATATTTTAAATGTAAGTGTTTTATGCATGAAACCAGAAACACTTCTTCATGCTTTAGAAGAAAAAGATATTTTTATTTCTACTCAAAGTGCTTGTGCAACGGGAGAATTGAGTAAGGCTGTTTTTGCCATTACGAATGATGAAAAGAGGGCTAGACATAGTATACGCATTAGTTTATCTTATTTAACAACAGAGGAAGAAGTAGATTATTTTTTAACTTGCTTTAAAGAAATATATACAAAATATAAAAGTTTAAAGGGGTGAGGTATGCACATAATACGAATTGCAGCTGTATGGTGTAGTAGTTGTATTGTAACATACCAAGATTTTTTGAAATTTAAGAGTGAAAATCCAACGTTTACTTATGAAGAACTAGACTATGATAGGGATGATATTCAAAAGTATAAAGTAGGGCATATTCTTCCTGTTATACTCTTTTTTAAGGAAAATAAGGAAGTGTATCGTTTAGAAGGAGAATATAAGAAAGACGAAATGGAGGCTATTTTACATGAAAAAATGGATGCTTAGTTTCCTTTTCTTTTTTCTTTTCATAAATTCTGTTGATGCAAAACAAAAAGTATATGTTTTTCATAGGTATGATTGTCCACACTGTAGGGAAGAAATTTCTTATTTAGAATCAATGAAGGATAAATATAAAGATGTGGAATTTATTGATTATGAGGTTATTAAAAATCCTACAAATTTAAAACATTTAGGAAATGTAAAAAAGACACTAAAAGATGAAAATAATTATGTTCCTTATACTGTCATTGGGAAATACTCTCTTGTAGGATTTAATGAAAATACAAAACTGTCGATTCAAAATTATATTGAATATTGCATACAGAACAATTGCCCGGATATTGTTGGAAAAGTTGTGAAAGAGGGAAGGGTTATTCCAATAGAAGAAATAGAGGAACAAGGGAGGAGTTCAACTATAGAAAAACAAGAAGAATTTATGCTTCCTTTCTTCGGAAAAGTCAAAGCAAAGGAATTATCCCTTCCTATTTTATCGATAGTGATTGGATTTTTAGATGGATTTAATCCTTGTGCCATGTGGGTACTTTTATTTTTAATTAGTATGCTACTTGGAATGAAGGATAGGAAAAGAATGTGGATTCTTGGCGTGTCTTTTCTCTTTACAAGTGCCATGGTTTATACTTTATTTCTAGTTTCTTGGTTAAAAATAAATCTTGCTTTAAATGATGTTTTACTTCTTCGCTTTCTTATAGCACTCGTTGCTCTATTGGGAGGAAGTATTAGCCTTATTCGATATATAAGAACTAGAAAAGATAAAGTAGGGTGTACAGTAACCCATAAAGGAAAACGAAATAGAATCATGGGAAAAATTCGAAATTTTACAAAAGAAAAAAGCATTTTTTTAAGTCTTATCGGTGTTATTACACTTGCTATTTCTGTTAATTTTATAGAACTTGCGTGTTCAGCGGGATTACCACTTGTGTATACACAAATTTTATCTTTAAATCAATTGTCCTGTATTTCTTACACATTTAACATATTTCTCTATATTTTCTTTTATTTAATTGATGATCTTATTATTTTTTGTACTGCCATGTTTACTTTGAAAGTAGTAGGGATTACAAATAAATATAACAAGTATTCTCACCTTATTGGTGGCATTTTATTAGTAATTATTGGGTTTCTTTTACTTTTTAAACCAGAAATTTTATTTTTTGCTGTATAATGTTGACTTCTTAGATCGTTTTTTTTATAATATGCGGGTATTTAGGGGGAATTTTATGGCATACTATAATGAATTAGGTAAGAAAGTCAGTATAGATAAAGGAAAAATGCAATACTTAAATTGTGGGAAGTGTGCAGGGGTATTTCATGATGAAAATACAATTTTTAAAGAATATTTTCCTAATACTCCCTACCGTAATCGATTAAGTTTAGATATGTTTAAACTACTAAAAAGTATTTATAACAAACATTTTATCGAATTATATTCCATTTTGAGTGATATGGATTTTAATGAATTATTATTCTATAAATTTAGAAGGATACCTTTTTCTACAACGGCGTATACTGCAAAATATTATTCTGATAATGCAGAAAACCCATTATATGAATCTATTGATTACACATTAGATAATTTCTATGAACTAGAAAAATTATTTACCACATTTACAGAAAATAAAATTACTGTAAATGATGTAAAAAGAGAAAATTCTATTTTAGGTAAAAATAATATTGTAATCGTAGATCCTGATTGTTTTTCTATAGCGCATTATGATTCAAGCTTATTAGCTATCGATAATAAAATAGAATTATTAATGCTTCTTAGGTCTATTTATATAGCAAGTGCGAAAGGCCACCCTAATTATAAAGAAATAAAGAAAAAGATGAATGCAGAACTCATTGCTATTGCGGTGGACGAGAATACAAATATTACTAGTGAAATTGCAAAAAAGTTAAAGTACGTAAAAAGGCCAATTGATTATTTTTTGAAAAAGTAGAAGTATGTCTCAATACAAGACATGCTTTTTTTCAGATATGAATCAAAGATGGCAATTTGACAGATAGGAATAAATATGTTAGTATTAAGTCACTAGTGAGGAACACTAGTGCATATAATAAAAAGAAAGGATGTTATTTATATGAAAAAAAGAATAATTAATAATACTTGGCGTCATATGGGTAACACTTATACAGATCGATAAATAAGTTCGATTTATAGGTATAAGTGTGTTTTTACATTGCTTATACCTGTATGAAAAAATAAACTGAATATAAAGGAATACAGGTCAAAGAAGAACTTGTATTCCTTTTTTCTATTCAAAATTATAAATATAGTATTTTTAAGAGGGCAAAGCAATGTAATTATAATCTAAAAAAGAAAGGAAAATACTATGGATGTAAAAGAAATATTAAAAAAGTTAGTGAGCTATAATACAATTAAGGATAATCAAAATAAAGAGATTATGGACTTTATTGAAATTTATTTAAAAGAGTATAACTTTACTATTAAAAGAATTGATAAATGCTTAATTGCCTACAATAGTGAGAAACCAAATGTTGGTTTTATTGGACATACAGATACAGTTGCTTATGAATCATGGGATGGAGACCCATTTACACTAGAGGAAAAAGGAGATAAGTTAATTGGACTTGGGGCCTGTGATATGAAAGGTGGCCTAGCAGCGATGTTATCTGCCATTTCAAAATTAGATTTGATTAAAAATGAATTAGCGCTCTATTTTACAAATGATGAGGAAATTAGTTTTGAAGGAATAAAAAAGATTAGAGAATTTATTATCCCTGAAAACATTATTATTGGAGAGCCAACAAACAATATTCCTATCTATGGAACAAAAGGCGTCTTAGAAGTAAAAATAGAATTCTATGGAGTAAAATGTCATTCATCGACTCCAGATAAAGGTGTAAATGCTATTTATGCATGTATTTCATTTATCGAAGAAATGAAACAATTTTATGAAAAAAAGTTGAAACATGAAATCATTCCTGATTTTGAAGTTCCTTATACAACTATGAATATAGGAATGATTCAAGGTGGAGAATCAGTTAACTCTGTAGCTGGAAAATGTGAAATCAGTATTGATTTTAGAATTGCAAAAGAAGAACATTTAAAAACCATAGAGGAAAAGATAATAGAATTATTAAAACAATATGATTCTAGATTGATTGTAAAACAGAGCATTCCACCCAAATTAAATAAAAATGATATAGAATTCTTAGAAAAGATTTCTTCAAAAAAACAAACAAAGTGTTATTTAACAGAAGGCTCCTATATTGATAAAAATTTTATTATATTAGGACCCGGGCCAGATACATCACATCAAAAGAATGAATATGTAAATTTAAGTTCACTAAAAGAAACAGAAAAATTATATGAAAAAATAATAGAGTTTTATAATGAAAGGAAATAGAATATGAAAATAATAGATTATAATAAAAATTTAAATAAAAAGGAAATTGCGAGTTCGGCATATCGAATTTGTAGGAATGCAAAGTTTCCAGTTACATATCAAGATGTTCATGACCATTTATTTGAAAATGATAACTTGATTTTAAAATTACTATTAAATGAAGAAAATGCTCTAGCAGGATTTGGAGTTTTTGAAAATTATAGATTGTTTTTAGAAAGTCAGATAATCACAATGCTTTATTTATCTGGAATGGTTATTGATCCTAGGTATCAAGGAAAAAATATCTCTAGAGAGATTATTAAAAATGCTTATGAACAAGTACAATCAGATTTAATTTCATTGCGAACACAAAATATTGCTATGGCAAAATCATTATTAGATGCATTTAATGATAATTTATTTGTAATGCCAAGGGATATTAATAATGCAATATTAAGTTGTTTAAGACAAACTAGCCCATTTAAGAATATGGATAACCGAGGTGTTATTAGAGATTGTTACCCTAACCAATTATATTATAACTTAAATGCTATACGAGACAATTTTGGTATAAAACTACAATCAACAGATGCCTTAGGAGTTGTAATTGAACCAAGTCGTAATAAACAAAAAGTACTTTCTTCTTTGAGAAGAGTGAAATAGGGGGAATATAAAAATGAAAACAATGATTACAGGAGTTAGACCAACAGGTAGTATAACTCTCGCAAATTATATTGGAGGAATTAGAAAGTTTATTGAACAGCAAAATGAATATAATTCACTCATATTTATTGCTGATATACATGGACTTTCAACATATATAAATCCAAGTGAAATTAGAAATAACATATTAGATATTACAGCACTTTATTTGGCTTGTGGTATTGATTTAAAGCATACAACTATATTTCAACAAAGTGATGTTTTGGAACATTGCAATTTAGGATTTTTAATGGCTTTTGAGTGTGGAGTTGGTGAATTATCAAGAATGACACAATATAAATCGAAAAAGGCTGAATTATCTAAGAATGATAAAGATATGGGACTATTTATTTATCCAACATTAATGGCAGCTGATATTTTACTCTATGATGCTGCAATTGTCCCAGTGGGGGAAGATCAAAGACAACATATAGAAAAAACAAGAGATTTGGGAGAAAGATTTAATAAAGTTTATGGCAAAACATTTGAACTTCCAGAATATCAAATCCCTAAGGTTGGGGCTAAAATAATGAATTTAACAAATCCGACAGTAAAAATGAGTAAATCCGCTCCAAAAGATGATAAAGGTACAATATTTATACTAGATGATATTGAAATAACTAAAAAGAAAATTATGTCTGCTTGTACTGACAATGAAGGTAAGGTTTATTTTGATGAAGAAAATAAGCCAGGAATTTCTAATCTATTATCCATTGTAGCAGCCTTAGAGAATGTAAGTATTTATGAAGTATCTGAAAAATATCAGGAATATAACTACAAAGATTTCAAGGTAGAAGTTGCTGATAAAGTATCAAAATTTATAATAGATATACAAAATAAATTTTATAAATATAGAAATGATGAAGAGTATTTAATAAAAATACTAAAAGATGGTGCCAAAAAAGCAAAAGTATTAGCAGATTTAAAAATGAAAGAAGTTAAACAAAAAATTGGTTTAAAATTATAGCAGTTTTTTAGTAATCGAAAGAGATGGAAAAACTTTCTTGATACAGTAGCTAGAAATAATGCGTTTTTCTGATGGGAAAGAAAATTTGACTAGACAAAAAGTATATGTTAAAATGTATTTAATGAAAGAAATTTCATAAAATAAAAAAAGAGATACACTTGATATTTGCGTGTTAGGTGTTATCTCTGTCCAAATTTAATTTTAACTGGATAAAGAAAGAACACCGTACTCAAGATGAATAGGTGTTTTTCTTTTAATTGTCTTTTTTTAGTAAATAGATAAGTATAAGTATTAAAACTATGTACTCCATATATTTCCTGCATAAGACATCACCTCTATTCTTAAAAATGAATGATGAAGTATAAGAACAGAGGAAAACACCTAACTATCAGATGTATCTCTATACTAATAGTACAACATATTTAAGATAAAGGGAATAGATAAGAGAAAATTTATAAAACATTTTTGGATAAATATCTAGCTAAACAAGATGAATGTATATAGTTACAGATGTACATTATATAATACAAATGTGTATATTTTTAATTTGTTTTAAATCAACAGTAAAATAGAATAAATTTTGTAACAGATGTAAAAATCAGGTAAAAAAAGAGGAAAAAGTGTGTACAGAAATAAAATTTAAATTTTTTCTTCTTTTTAAATACACGACAAAAAGATGCAATTTTGCATTTTTTTTTGAAAATATAGTGATTTCAAAGAACAAATAGTATATAATTAAGGTAATCTTAATTGAATTTTGTGATTCAGATTAAGAGGTTTGAATGTTGAAGTAAGTGCTTTTTTAATTAGATCACTTACTTCATTTTTTGTTGTCATTAAACCAATAATTAAGATATTACCATAATTTAGTAAGTTCAGAAGTGTATGAGCAAACTGGATAATTAAATATAAATTCTTTGTTCCATTACAATCTTTTGTATAAATATGAGTTATATTTAAAACATCTGATTTTTGCTCTTTAAATCCTTTATTTTCAATCTTCCATCGTCTACGTCCAAGTGCAATAATATTTTCCTTATTTCTTTCATTGATATTTAAAGAGGTTACATAAGAAAAATTAGTTATAGTTACTTCTCCTGTTTCTTCATCAATATTTTCTTCATTATAACTAATAACATTTAAAGTATAAAATTCTTTATTTTTTAACTCTCCAAAGATGATATCATTTTGATATTCATATGCATTAGATACTATTTTAATTTCATCAAAATTTCTCTTTATAGTTGGTGCATCTGTTTCTTTATATCTAATAATATACTCAAAATTGTATACATCACATAGTTCAAAAAACGGTTTTCCTAAATATAAAGCATCACCACCTATAATAATAGGTAGTTTAGGAAATCTCTTCTTTATTTTACTTAACAATCTATAAGCAGCTTTTAGCTCACAATCTTGTTTATCAAATTTTCTAATTTCATTTCCATTATCATCTGTGTATATTTCATTTTCAACAAATTCAGTAGCAAAAGAGAATGTCATATTTCCACAAACTAATTTGGCTTCTAAAGCATAATAAGAATATAAGGTGTATTCGTTATCCTTACCCTTATTATATATTTTAGCAATTGCTTGTTCACCAAGGTTAATTTTAGTTGAGTAAAGAGTCCCATCAATAACGATATGAAATAGTCCATTAAATCTATACTTATCTAGCATTTTAGTGCGTATTAAAGTTCTAATAATATTTGTTTGTATTTTTTCTAATTCAAAATAGTTTATTTCTAAAATAACGTTTATAAGAGTATCTTTATGAGGAAGTTCAATATAATTAGACTTTAGAATATGATTAATATGATTGATAACTACATCAGAATTAAAATCTCTACCAATTTTGTTCATAGATTGATACCCACAGCAAAAAGCAAGAATTTGGGTTAAAAGACATACCTTGAAATCATAAGTTACATAAGATTGATTTCTAGTATCAGTTAAATCATCTATCCATTTCGTAAGCTTAGGAAAATATTGCTTAATTATTATTAGTAATTCTTCTAAGGGATTAACTGCATTTTTTTATTCTCTTCTCATTTTTCTTGTTATTCTTTGTTTCATTACTACAACCACCTTTATTATGAACATTATACTAAAAAATGGTTGTGAAGAAGATTCATTCTATTTTACTGCTCAAATGTTTTTCTTCTTGCTACTTGTATGATATTCATGTAAAATGGAAGTAAGAATAGGGAGATGTGTATGAGAAAAAAAGGGTTTACATTAATTGAATTATTAGCTGTTATAGTCATACTTAGTGTGATTGCATTAATTGCTGTACCTTTAATACTAAAATTAGTGGAGCAATCTAGAAAAGGGGCATTCTTAAATAGTGCTTATGGGATTAAGGAAGCAGCAGAAGAATATTATATTAGTTCAATACTTATAGATAACAAGCAAAATCGTACTTTTACTTTCCCAGGAGATACAAATCTTTCCTTTAAAGGAGAACGACCAAAAAGTGGATATGTACAAATGAATCAGGAGGGTAAGATAGAACTTCAATTATACAATGGAAAGTGGTGTGCATATAAAAATTACTATGTAGAAGAGATTTACTTAGAGGAGGGGACTTGTACTAATTTTAAAGGAAGCCTTGTTGTGTCAGAAGTAGAAACGACTCGTTTTAAAGGCGAGATTATTGATATTTTAGAAGGGGTAACAGCTTATGATGTGGATAATAACAAGGTGGAGGATAACATAGGATATTCTGGAACAGTAGATAGGAAAAAACCTGGAGATTATCATATTACTTATTATTTAAAAAGCGATGAAAATGTGCGAGCAGAGAAAACATTTCATATTTTAGATGAACGATATCATGCGGATTTTGATTATACAGGAAATGTTCAAAAATTTGAAGCACCCTATGATGGAATTTACCAGATTGAACTTTGGGGGGCATCTGGAGGCTCACCGAATGATATTTCCTATGGACAGGGTTCTTATACGAAAGGTTCTATTCATTTAAAAAAAGGAGATACATTTTATGTCTATGTCGGAGAAAAGGGAAAAAATAACCGAAAAGCTTCCTTCAATGGTGGTGGCTATGGAGGATATGGAAAAGAAATTGGCTGGTCTGGAGGAGGAGCAACCGATATTCGTCTTACGAATGGCGATTGGAATAATGTAGAGGGATTGAAATCTCGCATTATGGTCGCTGGAGGCGGAGGTGGAGCTACTCATGCGCAATATAATACAGCAGGTGGAGGAAGTTATGCAGGAGGCCTTACTGGCTATAGTGGTGGTTACTATAGTGGACATACCTATTCCAATCAAGAGGGAAAAGGGGGAAGTCAGGAAGCTGGGGGTGCCAAAGGAAATAATATTTATGGAGGAACAGGAACAGCTTATGCAGGAAGTTTTGGAATAGGAGGAAACAATGATACAACCTCTGACGGTCTTGGAGCAGGTGGCGGAGGTGGAGGCTACTACGGTGGAGGTGCTGGTGGCTCTACCCAAAGTGGTGGTACTGGACAAGGCGGAGGTGGTGGCTCTTCTTTTATTTCTGGATATGCAGGTTGTAATGCTATAAATAAAGAAGGAAAGCCAACAGGACAAGCAAATCATATTTCTAATATTATTTTTCGTGACAGTTTAATGTTGAGTGGAAAAGAGGAAATGCCAAATCCACGAGGAGCAGAGAATATAATAGGAAATACAGAAAATGGATATGCACGAATTACGCTTTTACATGATATCGAGGATCATGCCATTCTTTATGTTTTTGGGGAAGAGCAGACTATCCAAACGGGAGATACGTTTGAGGAACCTGGTTATGACCTTGTTTTAGGCACGACTTTAAGTGAAGCTAAGTATCATGTTGTGGTGAATGATGATGTCCCTTCCTCTCTTTGGAAATTACGTACGATTACATATTTACTGTATGATGATAAAAATCAAGTAGTAGATACAAAAACAAGGAAGGTTTTATCTGTCAAAGATATTGTCTACGACTATACAGGCGATTATGAAACGTTTACGGTCCCTTATGATGGAGTATATCAGATTGAACTTTGGGGGGCTTCTGGAGGAATATATGATCCTAAAACAACACATTTAGGCAGAGGGGGATATACAAGAGGAACTATTTCATTAAAAAAAGGGAATATACTTTATGTTTATGTCGGAGAAAAAGGAAAAGATAGAAGAGAGATTTCTTTTAATGGTGGCGGATATGGTGGATATGGCGGAAATGAACAAATGGCTGGTACTTCTGGAGGAGGAGCAACCGACATTCGTCTTATTAGTGGAAACTGGAATAATATAGAGGGATTGAAGTCTCGTATTATGGTCGCTGGAGGCGGGGGTGGAGTCACTTGTATAGAATATAATACGGCAGGTGGTGGAAGCTACGCAGGAGGTCTTATTGGTGATAATGGGGGCTACTATAGTGGACATTCTTATTCCAATCAAGAGGGAAAAGGAGGAAGCCAAATACTTGGTGGAGCGAAAGGAAACAATATTTATGGGGGAACAGGAACAGCTTATACAGGAGGTTTTGGAATAGGAGGAAATAATGATACAACCTCTCATGGCTATGGAGCAGGCGGAGGAGGTGGCGGGTACTATGGTGGCGGAGCTGGGGGCTCTACCCAAAGTGGTGGTACTGGACAAGGTGGAGGTGGAGGATCTTCTTTTATCTCTGGACATGCAGGATGTAATGCCGTTAGTAAAGAAGGAATACCAACAGGACAAGCCAATCATTATTCAGGCTATATTTTTAAAAACACCTCTTTATTAAGTGGAAGAGATAAAATGCCAAATCCACGCGAACAAGGGGATATGATAGGAAATAATCATAATGGCTATGTTCGAATTAAATATATTTCTTTTTAAACTTTCTTTATGAAAGTTTTTTAGATAAGAACTATACATTAAGATATAGGATTGACAAGAAAAGTAGAAATGGACCAAATTGGTTTCCTCAGAATGGGAGACTAATCAAAAGTAAGAAAATTTTGTTGACACCTGTAATTGTTTATGGTACTATGTATATAGCACATGAGAGTGTGTTTTTTAAATGCAAGAGTGCATAGAATTAGTGAGGTAGATATTTTGAAAAAATTGATGCGATTTTTAGTTGGCGTAAAAAAAGAAACAAAAAAAATAAAATGGCCAAGTAAAAAACAATTATTTACTTATTCGCTTGCAACGCTTTCTTTTATGTTTATTGTAGGAATCTTTTTTACAGGACTTGATTTTGCGTTCTCGTACGTAAAGACATGGATGAGATAATATGGAAGAAAAACAATGGTATGTGGTTAATACCTATTCAGGACATGAAAATAAAGTAAAAGAAAAGCTAGAAATGCGTGCAAGTTCTATGGATATGGAAGACTATATTTTTAGAGTTATTGTACCAGAACAAAAAGAAATTGAAGTAAAAGATGGAAAAGAAAAAGAAAAAGTAACGAAGATGTTTCCAGGATACATTCTAGTAGAAATGATTATGACCGATGAAGCATGGTTTGTTGTTCGTAATACGCCAGGAGTTACAGGATTTATTGGTTCTTCTGGTAAGGGAGCAAAACCATTTCCTCTTACACCAATGGAGGTAGATAAGATTTTAGGAAATATGGGCATTAGTCGGTTAGAAATTGGAAATTCTTTGAATGAAGGAGATACAGTTAAAGTTATCTCTGGACCATTTGCTAACATGATGGGCAAAGTAAAAACAATTGATATGGAAAATCAAAAACTGGAAGTTGCACTTGATTTATTTGGACAAGAAACAATTGTTGAGTTAGGACTTACTGAAATTGATGCAGCTTAGTTTACAAAAAAGAAAAAATATGCTATTATAAAGAAGCTATGTATTTATTTATATAGATGAAGTGGGAGATGTTTATGCGGATATCATTTGAACCACTCGCGAAAAAAATTTTATAGGAGGTGTTTTTCGTGGCAAAAGAAATAACAAAAGTAGTTAAAATACAAATTCCAGCAGGAAAAGCGACACCTGCTCCACCAGTTGGAACAGTTCTAGGACCTACAGGAATCAATCTTTCAGAATTCTGTACAAAATATAACGATGCAACTAAAGACAGAATGGGGGATATTCTACCTGTTGAAATTAGTATTTATGAGGATAGAAGTTTTGATTTTGTAATTAAAACTCCACCAACAGCATTCTTAATTAAAAAATATGCTAAGATTGGAAAAGGTTCTTCAAAGGGTGCGAATGAAACCGTTGCAACTTTAACAAAAGAACAATTGAAAGAAATTGCAGAAATTAAATTGCCAGATTTAAACGCTTATACCATAGAAGCAGCAATGAAAATTGTTGAAGGAACAGCACGTGATATGGGCGTTAAAATCGCTGAATAAAACAGACAAAACATAGGGCTACCTATGTGGGAGGAAAAATCCGCAAATACCACATAAGGAGGAAAAAATGAAAAAAGGTAAGAAATATGTAGAGGCTCTTTCTAAAATTGAAAAAAACAAAACATACACAAAAGAAGAAGCCGTTAAATTAGTAAAAGAAACTTCAACAACAAGTTTTGATAGTTCTGTTGAACTTGCTATCAAATTAAATCTTGATACAAAAAAAGCAGATCAACAATTAAGAGGGGCTATCGTTCTTCCAAATGGAACTGGAAAAGTAAAAAAAGTATTAGTTATTGCTAAGGGAGCACAAGCAGAAGCTGCAAAAGCTGCAGGAGCCGATTTCGTAGGAGATATGGATATGCTTGAGAAAATCGAAAAAGAAAATTGGTTTGAATTCGATACAATGGTAGCTACTCCAGATATGATGCCACAATTAGGTAAGTTAGGTAAAATCCTTGGACCAAAAGGATTAATGCCAAACCCTAAAACAGGAACAGTAACAATGGATACAAAAAAAGCTGTTGAAGAAATAAAAAAAGGACGTGTGGAATACCGAACAGATAGTTATGGAAACGTTCACGTTCTTATTGGAAAAGTATCTTTTGAAGATGCAAAACTAATTGAAAATATGGATGCACTTATGAGTGTTATTCAAAAATCAAAACCAGCCGCAGTAAAAGGAAAATACATTTTAAATGTAGCTATTGCTTCTACTATGGGTCCTGGAATTAAAATTGCTTTAGAAAATTTTGACAACTAATAAAAAATATGTTATAATGAATGTGTTTTGAAAAAATGTTTTACCGTAGACAGTAGGGGAGAAATCTTAATATCCTACCGAGGGCTTTTTATAAAGACTTTGGCCTTACTGTTTTCTAGTAAGGTCTTTTATTACGGTATAGAAAGCGAGGGAAGAATCGTGGCAAATCAAAAAATTATTGAAAAAAAAGCGAGTGTAGTTGAAGAGATAAAAGAAAAAATTGAAAAATCATCTTCTGTTGTATTCTTTGAATATCGAGGACTTACTGTATCAGAAACAGATAAACTAAGAAAAATCTTAAGAGAATCTGGGTCAGAATTCAAAGTTTATAAGAACACATTAGCTTCAAGAGCTTTAGCTAGCTTAAATATTGATTTAGGAGAAACATTAGAGGGACCTAAGGCAATTGCTTTTGGAACAGATCAAATTGCTCCAATCAAAGCTTTGAGTGATTTTGCAAAAGAACACAAGCTCTTAGAAATAAAAGTAGGTATTGTTGATGGAAATGTAGCAGATTTAAAAATGCTTACAGAACTTGCACAAATTCCATCAAGAGAAGGCTTACTTACTATGTTTGCAAGTGGCTTGTTAGAACATACAAGAAACTTTGCTATTTGCTTAGATTTACATAGCAAGAATTTAGAAGAAAATAATTAATTAAGGAGGAAATGAATATGGCTAAATTAAGCGCAAAAGAAATTATTGATTCACTAAAAGAAATGACACTTTTAGAAATTAAAGAAGTTGTAGATTTAATGAAAGAGGAATTTGGTGTAGACCCATCTGCTGTTGCAGTTGCTGCTGCCCCAGTTGCTGGTGGTGCTGAAGAAGAAGGACCAAGCAGTGTTAATGTTGTTTTAGCAAGTGCTGGTGCAAACAAAATAGCAGTTATCAAATTAGTTCGTGACATTACAGGTCTAGGACTTAAAGAAGCAAAAGAAATCGCTGATAACGGTGGTGTTGTAAAAGAAAAAGTAGCAAAGGATGAAGCAGAAGCTTTAAAGGCACAATTCGAAGAAGCTGGAGCTACTATAGAATTACAATAAATTATAGAACGAAAATTTTAAGCTCGTGTTTACACGGGCTTATAGTCGTTTATTAGACATAAAATCTGTTTTATAGAACAAAAGGTGATAGAAATGAACCATTATTTTACAAATAGTGATATACAACATGATATAAAAAAACATACAATTCTATTTAAAGGAAATGATTATTCTTTTTATACTGATAATGGAGTTTTTTCAAAGAAGGGATTAGATTTTGGAACAAGGACCTTATTAGAAAATCTTCCTTTTGAAAAAATGAGTGGTGACATTTTAGATTTTGGGTGTGGATATGGACCTATCGGAATTATAACAAGCAAACAAACAAAAGAAAAAGTGGATATGTTAGATATCAATAAGCGTAGCCTTACTTTAGCAGAACAAAACGCTTTGTTGAATCAAGCAGATGTTCATATTTTTGAAAGCAATTTATATGAAAATGTAGATAAAAAATATGACTATATCTTATCAAATCCACCCATTCGAGTTGGAAAGAAAACTTTATATAAGATACTATTTGATGCGAAAAAACATTTAAAAGAAAAGGGAGAATTTTGGCTTGTTATTAATAAGAATCAAGGAGCAGAAAGTGCGATTCGAGATTTAAAAAAAGAATATTTGGTTGAAGTTGTATGTAAAAATAAAGGATTTTACATAATTGTTTTGAAAATACATTGACAACTCGACAAAAAATGTTTAAAATTATAAATTGGTGGCATGTACTTATAAAAAGTAACTTGTAATTTTAAAAAATATAGTTATAGGGGTGAAACAGTGGCTTATACAGTAAAAAAATTTGGAGATCATCGAGAGAGAAGAAGTTATGCAAAAACAAAAAATGCAATCGAGTTAAAAGACTTACTTGAAGTGCAAAGAAAATCATATGATTGGTTTATCGAAGAGGGAATAAAAGAAGTATTTGATGATTTTTTTCCAGTGGAGAGTTTTACTGGAAATTTAGTACTTGAATTTGGAGATTATTCTTTTGAACAACCTAGATATTCTATCCGTGGATGCAAAGAGAGATATTCAACGTATGCATCTCCTTTAAAAGTGGAGGCACGTCTTTTTAATCATGAAACAGGCGAAGTAAAAGAGCAAGAAATTTATCTTGGAGATATGCCTTTAATGACAGAGTCTGGGACATTTGTTATCAATGGAGCAGAACGTGTTATCGTATCACAACTTGTTCGTTCACCAAGTGTTTATTTCGGAAAAGAAGTGGACAAGAATGGACGTATAAGTATTACATCACAAATTATTCCAACACATGGAACATGGTTAGAATATGAAAATGATGCTAGAAATGTACTTTATGTTCGAATTGATCGTACAAGAAAGGTATGTTTAACAACGCTTTTACGTGCTGTAGGATTATCAAGCGACGAAGATATTTATGATTTATTTGGAAAAAATGAATACTTAGAAAATACAATTGCAAAAGATGCAAATAAGAATACAGATGAAGCTTTACTTGATATTCATGCGAAATTAAGACCGGGCGAGCCATCTACAATTGATAGTGCGAAAAACCAATTAATAGCACGATTCTTTGATTCTTTTCGTTATGATTTAGCACGTGTAGGTCGTTATAAATTCAATAAAAAACTATTTGTAACGGACCGGTTACTTGGCTTAACTTTAGCAGAAGATATTAAGACAGATACAGTAGATATTAAAAAAGGAACAGTAATTACAAAAGATGTTTTGGAAACTTTAAGACCAGTTTTTGAAGCAGGGTATGGTTTAAAAGAAGTAGTAATTAATGAAGAGTTAGATACATATAATAAGGTTCAAATCGTTCATGTGTTCTCACCTAAAGATAGTGAAAAAGTAATAAGAATTATTGGAAATGATCCAAGTATTGATATTAAACGATTAACAGTATCTGATATTTATGCTGCAACATCTTACTACTTAAATTTACTAGAAGGTATTGGAAACTTTGATGAGATTGACCATTTATCTAACCGTCGTGTAAAACAGGTAGGAGAACTTTTACAAAATCAATTCCGTATTGGAATTAGTCGTATTGAACGTGTAATCAGAGATCGTATGTCTACGCAAGAAGCTGCTGAAGTAACACCAAAAACTCTAATTAATATAAGACCTCTTACAGCTTCTATTAAAGAATTCTTTGGGTCAAGCCAATTATCTCAATTTATGGATCAAACAAATCCTGTAGCAGAGTTAACAAATAAACGTCGACTTTCTGCTCTTGGACCAGGAGGACTTTCTAGAGATAGAGCAGGTATGGATGTACGTGATGTTAACCCATCTCACTATGGAAGATTATGTCCTGTTGAGTCTCCAGAAGGACCAAACATTGGATTAATTACATCCCTTGCTAGTTATGCAAAAATAAATGAATATGGCTTTATTATGACTCCTTATCGTAAGGTTGTAGATTCTCATTTAACGGATGAAGTAGTTTATATGACAGCTGATGAGGAAATGGATTATTATATTTCACAAGCAACGGTAGAAGTGGATGAAAATAATAATATTATCCAACAAAGAGTTCCTGTTCGTTATAAAATGGAAAGCGTTATTGTGGAACCAAGCCAAGTTGATTATATTGATGTTTCACCACAACAAATCGTTTCTATTACAACACAAGGTATTCCATTTTTGGAACATGATGATGGAAAACGTACATTGATGGGTGCGAACATGCAACGTCAGGCTATCCCACTTTTAAAAACAGAAGCTCCAATTGTTGGAACTGGAGTGGAAGCCATTGCCGCAAGAGATTCTGGCGTTGTTGTCTTAGCAAAAGCCGATGGTATTGTTGATTATGTTGATGCCAAGAAAATTATTGTGAAGACAAAAGGCGGAACAGAAACCTATTATTTAAATGGCTTTGAAAGAAGTAATGCGGGAACTTGTTATCACCAAGTGCCAATCGTAAGAAAAGGGGACAAGGTATATAAAGATGAAGTAATTGCCGATGGACCTTCTACTGATAAAGGTGAGTTAGCGCTTGGACGTAATGTAAAAGTTGCTTTCATGAACTTTAATGGATATAACTATGAGGATGCCGTTATTTTAAATGAGCGTCTTGTAAAAGATGATGTATATACATCGATTCATATTGAAATGTATGAAATTGAATGTCGTGATACAAAACTTGGACCAGAAGAATTTACACGTGATATTCCAAATATTGGAGAAGAAGCTCGCAAAAATTTGGATGATAACGGAATTATTCGTATTGGTACAGAAGTAAAAGATGATGACATTTTAGTTGGTAAGGTTACCCCTAAGGGAATGGCTGAATTAACAAGTGAAGAAAAATTATTACATGCAATCTTTGGAGAGAAAACGCGTGAAGTGCGTGATTCTTCCTTACGTGTTCCACATGGTGGAGAGGGAATTGTTCACGATGTACAAATATTCACCAAGGAAGATTCTGATGAATTAGGAGCAGGTGTATCAAAGATTATTCGTGTATACATTGCTCAAAAACGTAAAATAAGTGTTGGAGATAAAATGGCTGGACGTCATGGAAATAAAGGTGTTATTTCACTTATCTTACCAGAAGAGGACATGCCTTATTTAGCAAATGGAGAACCAGTTGATATTTTATTAAATCCACTAGGTGTACCATCTCGTATGAATTTAGGACAAATTCTAGAAATGCATTTAGGTTATGCAGCTAATGAACTTGGTATTCATGTAGCTACTCCAGTATTTGATGGTGCAACACGTGAAGAGATTATTGATGCCTTAAAAGAAGCAGGCTTAGATGAAGATGGAAAAGCTGATTTGTATGATGGTCGTACAGGGGAAAAGTTTGATAACCGTGTTTCTGTTGGTGTCATGTATATGATTAAACTTCACCACATGGTTGATGATAAATTACATGCAAGATCAACAGGCCCATACTCTTTAGTTACGCAACAACCTTTAGGTGGTAAAGCACAATTTGGTGGTCAGCGTTTTGGAGAAATGGAAGTTTGGGCACTTTATGCGTACGGTGCCGCACATGTGCTTCAAGAAATGATTACAATTAAATCTGATGATGTTGTTGGTCGTGTTCGTGTATATGAGGCTCTTGTTAAGGGACTTCCTATACCAAAATCAGGCGTACCAGAAAGCTTTAGAGTTCTTCTTAAAGAATTCCAAGCATTAGGACTTGATATTACAGTGCTTAATGAAGAAGGTAATTTTGTTGATATCAAGGATTTAGAGAAGGAAGAAGAAGACACATATTTGTCATCAGAGGAATTTGAGAATACCGAAATAGAGGAACCTCTTCCAGAACCAAGTGATATTGAAGAACCACTTGATGAAGAGGAAGAAGAAGACGAGATTGATTTCGATGATTTAGAACCAGATTTAGAAGATTTAGAAAAAGTGTTCGAGGAAGGGGATGAATAGGAATGGATGTAAATAGTTTTGCAGGAATTAAAATTGCTATTGCTTCTCCTGAGAAAATCCGTGAATGGTCCCATGGCGAGGTTAAAAAAGCAGAAACCATTAATTATCGTACATTAAAACCAGAACGAGATGGTCTTTTCTGCGAAAAAATCTTTGGACCTACGAAAGACTTTGAATGTTCTTGTGGTAAATATAAAAGACTCCGTTATAAAAATATTGTATGTGATCGTTGTGGGGTTGAGGTAACTCGCTCTAAAGTACGTCGTGAACGTATGGGGCATATCGAACTTGCAACCCCTGTATCTCATATTTGGTTTTTCAAGGGTGTTCCGTCACGTATGGGGCTTGTCCTTGATATGTCGCCAAGAGATTTAGAAGAAGTTCTTTATTTCGTATCCTATGTTGTTTTAGATCCAGGTGCAGCACCTTTAGAGAAAAAACAAACAATTTCTGATAAGGAATATAGAGCATATTATGAAAAATATGGAAGTTCTTTCCGTGTTGGTATGGGAGCAGAGGCAATCAAAGAACTTCTTGAACAAGTTGATATTGAAGCAGAACTTACACAGATTAAGAAAGAAATTGATGAAATTAAAGATCCAGCTAGTCAAAGAAGAGTTCGCTTAATCAAACGTTTGGAAGTATTAAATGCCTTTTCAGAATCTGGAAATCGTCCAGAATGGATGATTATGACTGTTTTACCAGTTATTCCACCAGAACTTCGTCCAATGATTCAATTAGACGGTGGTCGTTTTGCTACGAGTGATTTAAATGATTTATATAGACGTGTTATTAATCGTAATAATCGTCTTAAAAAATTAATGGAATTAGGGGCTCCTTCTATTATTATTCAAAATGAAAAACGTATGTTACAAGAAGCAGTAGATGCCTTATTTGATAATGGTAGACGTGGACGTAACATCACAGGAGCTGGAAATCGTCCGCTTAAGAGTTTATCTTCTATGTTAAAGGGAAAACAAGGGCGCTTTCGTCAAAATCTACTTGGAAAACGTGTGGATTATTCAGGTCGTTCTGTTATTGTTGTTGGACCAAATTTAAAAATGTATGAATGTGGTATTCCAAAAGAAATGGCTTTAGAACTATTTAAACCACATGTAATTAATGAACTTGTATCTAAAGATATTGCATCTAATATCAAGGCAGCGAAAAGAATGATTGAAAATCAAGACGAACGTGTATGGGATATTGTTGAAGAAAAAATCAAAGAATATCCAGTGATGTTAAACCGTGCGCCAACCCTTCACAGACTTGGTATTCAAGCATTTGAACCAAAATTGATTGAGGGTCGTGCCATTCGTCTTCACCCACTTGTGTGTGCAGCATTTAATGCAGACTTTGATGGAGATCAAATGGCTGTCCATGTGCCAATTAGCGAAGAAGCAAAGACAGAAGCACGGATTCTAATGCTAGGTGCGAATAACATCTTGAAACCATCTGATGGTAAGCCAATCGTTACTCCAGGCCAAGATATGGTACTTGGAAACTATTATTTAACGATTGAAAAAGAAGGATTACCTGGAGAAGGTCGTGTATTTAAAGATCAAAATGAATGCTTGATGGCTTATGAAAGAAGAGAAATTACGCTTCATACAAGAGTCGCAATTCCTGTAAAAAGTTTTAGGCACAAATTATTCCCAGATAGTTATATGAATAAGTATTTAGTAACTACCCCTGGAAAACTTCTTTTCAATGAAATTTTCCCAGATACATTCCAATATATTAATGATGATTCCAAAGAGAATGCAGAGGGAATTACACCAAGTAAATATTTCTTAGAACAAGGAACAAATATTAAAGAAGCAATTAAAGAGATGCCTCTTGTCAAACCATTTGGAAAGAAAACGCTTACGAATTTGATCGCACAAATTTATAAGAGATACCAAACAACAGAAACTTCAATTATGTTGGATAAACTAAAAGATTTAGGATTTAAGTATTCTACTTTATCTGGTATTTCGTTTGGTATTGGAGATATTATTCCATCAAAGACAAAGCCAACTGTTTTAAAAGAAGCACAAGATTTAGTAGATCAAATCAATAAACAATTTAAACGTGGTTTGATTACAGATCGTGAACGTTATGAAAAGGTAGTAGCAACATGGAATAAAGCAAAAGATACAATAGCTGCAGAACTTTCTGATATTATCAAAAATAATAAAGAAAATTCTCTATCTATCATGATTGACTCAGGAGCTCGTGGAAATGTATCAAACTATAACCAAATGGCAGGTATGCGTGGACTTATGATGAAACCAAATGCAGAAGCAATGGAAATTCCAATTGTCTCTTCTTTCTCAGAAGGTGCATCTGTATCCGAATTCTTCTTAGCAACTCATGGTGCTCGTAAAGGAAACGTAGATACAGCTTTAAAGACAGCCGATGCTGGATACTTAACACGTCGTTTAGTCGATGTAGCGCAAGACATTGTAGTTCGTGAAGAGGATTGTCATACGGATGCAGGTGTTGTTGTTGAAGCATTTATGAATCAAGATGGAACAGAAGTAGAATCATTACGTAATCGTATTGTTGGGCGCTTCACAAGTAAAAAGGTGATTGATCCAGAAACAAAAGAGATTATTGTAGATAGGGATGTTTATATTACAGAAGCACTTGCTGATAAGATTATTAAAGCAGGTATTACTAAGGTAGCTATTCGTACTGTTTTAACTTGTAAGAGTGAACATGGTGTGTGTGTTAAATGTTATGGGCGTAATTTAGCAACTGGAGCTTTAGTAGAAACGGGAGAAGCTGTAGGTATTATGGCTGCCCAATCTATCGGTGAACCAGGTACACAGTTAACCATGAGAACAATTAACTCTGGTGGTGTTGCTGGAGACGATATTACGCAAGGTCTTCCACGTGTTACTGAGTTATTTGAAGCACGTAATCCAAAAGGAAAAGCAACCATTTCTGAAATTAATGGTGTTGTTACTTCAATTGAAGAAGAAGGCGGAAAACTTGTTATTTCTGTTAAAAATGATATTGAAACGAAAGAACATACATCTAATTATGGTTCAAAGGTAGCTGTTAAATTAAACGAAGAGGTAAAGGCTGGACAAAGACTTACTCATGGTGCTATTAATCCAAAGGAACTTTTAACCGTAACAGATCCAATTACAGTACAACAATATATTTTACTTGAAATCCAAAAGGTTTACTCATCACAAGGTGTTGATATCAATGATAAACACGTTGAAGTTATGGCTAAACGTATGATTTCAAAAATTAAGATTGTAAATTCAGGAGATACATATTTCCTACCAGGAACAATGGTTAATATTAATGAATTTACAAATATCAATAAAAACTTAATCCTAGAAGGAAAGACACCTGCAACCGGTAGACCAGTACTTTTAGGTATTACGAAGGCATCTTTAGAGACAGATTCATTCTTATCTGCTGCATCTTTCCAAGAAACAACTAGAATTTTAACAGATGCTGCTATTCATGGTCGTGTAGACCACTTAAATGGATTAAAAGAAAATGTTATCATTGGTAAATTAATCCCAGCAGGAACAGGTGCTAGAAAATATCGAAAGGCAGAGTATACACTAGAGAATGATTCTTATGCAGAAGAACCACTCGATGTACTTGAAAAAGAGTTTATGGAGTAATACAAAAAGGGTGACGATGTCATTCTTTTTTACTGGGCAAAATTAGAATTATAGGTGGATTTATAAGTGATTGTAAAATGTAAGGATCTTGCCTATTTTGAGGAATATTTATACTATTTTATGCCAGAGCAATCTGTTAATAACTTTTTATATAAAATAGATAGTTTTAGTGAAGAAGAGATAAATAAGTACATATTATTTTATTATATCAATCAAAATAAAGACTCAGAACGTTCTACTTATAATGTTTCAAGTGAAGAAGTATCTAAACTTGTAAGTAAATACTTTGGTATAGAAAATTACAAATTAAAAGAAGATTGGGGAGGAAGAGAAGGTATAAAAAGATTAGATGATAAGCATTATCAAATCTACTGGTTTCAAACAGGATGGTATCCACTAGAATATAAATTAACATCTGTCGTATACGATGGAAAAAATGTAAAAGTAACTATGAAAATAACAGATGCAGGAATGACAATTTTTAAAGAAAATTCAGAAATTGTATTTCATTTAGTTTATAATAATGGAAACTATAATTTAAAATCAATTGAGTCTGCCTATGAATTAGATGTCAATGCATAAAATAAGGGAATGTATTCCTTATTTTTTTGTGTGTTAAAGATACAAAGAAGCGAGTGAGATTGATAATTTGAAACAAACGAAAGAGGAGTTAAAGCTCCTCTTTTTACAGCCATTCAGGTATTAGTTTTTTTACTTTGGGTTCTTGATCTTCTTCATTTTCACAAAACTTGAATGATATATTACTTTCAAGTGATAGGACTTGATTAGCGCTCCTTATTTTCTGAAAATCAATCTTGCCATTTTCATTGGTTGAAGCATTTATTTCAAGGGGTCCAATTTCACCTGTAATCGTATTTAAAAATACACTTTTATTATCCTTACTATTTATAATTTGAATAAGATTTCCCATTGCATAACATGTATGCTGAACGGAATTGAGTATTATTTCACCATCTGCTCTTTGAATAATTACTCTCCATTTAGATTCCCCAAAATCATCCACAGAGTGTTTATGAATACAAAGATAATTATTTACAATGAAATAATTAAATTTATTGTATTCATAGCTTAAATCAAATTTTTGATAATCAAGGTCTGGAATGATAATATTTAAGTTTTCATCGAAAAAATCTATTTTTTTGTGGTGTAAGTTTACTCCATAGCCATAAGGAAGGGAAATATGATAATGAATATAATCATAATCAATGTCTCTTATACTTCCATTTTCAGCGTTTAATAATTGTTTATGTTCATTTTCTCCATCTAAGGTTCTAGTAACAAACATACATTCTTTATTACATTCAATACTTTTATATGAATTTGCGGTTACTTTTATAATTGGTTCAAAATCGGCATTATAAAAGTGATAATCTTTTACCTTTGAATTAGTGCTATCTTGTCCTACGTATGTTGTTGGTGCCCAGTAAGGATAACTTTCAATATGGAGGTGAGAAATAGACTTTCCAGTACGCAGATTGATAAATAAGTGTTTACATTCTTGTTCTCCATCAATTGTGTATGGTAAACAAAGTTTTAATATGTTGGATATTATCTCATAATCGATAACTTCATTTAATTCCTCAATCATAAATTCCTTTACTAGTTCAAAATCGGGAGTGTATGTTTTGATAATTCCTTTTTCCATTATAATTAAAATTCCATTATGATATGTAGGCTTTGCGATTATTTTTCCACCTTGTTCTATTGTTTTTATATCTAAGGTTGCATCTTCATTTACTTTTCCAATACATAGTTTATCCTTCTTTTTAATAATCAAATGCTTGTTGTTATCAAATTCTATCCAACCATCAATATTTTCTAAAAGAATTTCTCCATCAGCATTTATGACACATCGATTGTAATCGTAAAAATTTGTATCGGACATATGTTGTTCTCTAAATACATATAAATTGTTTCCTAGGGAATTTTCAAATTCATAATTATCTGGTGATGGTAAATATTTTTTTGTTTCAATATCATAGATTGCAGTATTTCCACCACCGATTTTCATAAGAATATGCAATGTTCTTTCATCTTCTTTACTGACTTGATAAGCTTTATCATCCTCGAATAATAACTCCATCGTTTTTAAATCCACCACACATACTGTATAATACCCTTTTGTCATTACTGCACATAACTTATCCTGCATAGAAAATATATTCTTTAGATGATTATAATTCGATACATCGTATATTTCTATTCCATTTGTTACTATATTTTGCCCATTATCTAGTTGGATAAATAAATAATCATCTTTTTTTTCGATATTGACTATCTTTATAGATTTACTTCCTACTTCATTGGATGAAGCATTTATTAACTCATTATCTAACACAAAATCACCCATTTCTTAATTGAAATCTATTATACTACATAAAGCCTAAAAATGAACCTATTTTTTAGATTTTTCCATTTATGGGTAATATAGTGAATGAGGAAAATATATGTATATAATGTAAGAATTAATTTACATTTTAAAAAATTTTTAGTATGATTATATATAGGATAGGGAGATATATAGGATAGGGAGATATATAGGATAGGGAGATATATAGGATAGGGAGGATTTATGGAGGAAGAACAATTATATGAGGAATTAGCAAATGAAAATATGGGAAACCATGGAGGAGAAAATAAAGCAGTTATTTTTATTCTGCTATTTTTAATCGTTTCTATGGTTGGAACAGTAGTTTATATGATTATAAAAAGTAGACCACCAAAGGAAGATAAGCCAAAAGAAGATGAACCAATTGTTGTAGAAAAAGAAGGATACCAAGTCGAATTTGAATGTGATGATACTTGTACATATGATTTAGAACTTTCAAGTGGTAAAGTAACAGTAACATATGAGAAAGTAAGAAATGAGGATTATACTTACTTAGATAAACTGAAAATAGGGGATACAGTGATTCATTCAAAAACTTCCCTATGTGGGGGACCCGCAACATTAGGTGTACTGGATGATATTATTCTAATTAGTTATCATGACGGTTGTGATATTGGAGGAAATACATTACATGCCTATACGAAAGAAGCGAAAGAACTTTTTGCTTATGAATATTTAGACTCCTCTTTAAATATGTGGATGCAAAGTACAAGCTACAAAATCAGAGGAAAAAAGATTCTTGTTGATGCAACAAGACTATATCATGGAAATACAATAGCACTTAGTGGAACGAATGAGGCTCCTCTTTGTGATAAAACAAGGTGGCCTTTGTACGAAATTGATGAAAATACAGTTGTAAGTGGAACATATGAAATTGAATATGAAGGAAATGAGGTATTTAAAGAACCAAAACTTGTTCAAAAACAAACGGTAGAAAGCGCAATAGGCACTTGTAGTGACTCCTAGTTATATAAAATACCTAAAGAAGAAGTATTTATTCAAACGAATGTTGCTTCTTTTCTTTTGTAGTGAACTTTACTATTGTTTTTAAATTTGTTATAATAAAGTGGCGATAAAAAGAAGGGAGGTAGAAGATGAAAATAAAAATTACAGCGTTAGGTGGATTAAATGAACGTGGGAAAAATATGTATGCAGTGTCTGTTGAAAATGAAATATATATATTAGATGCAGGATTAAAATATCCAGATGATAAAATGTTGGGTATTGATTATATTATTCCTAATTTTGATTATTTAAAGGAAAATAGAAAAAAAATCAAAGGAATTTTTATTACACATGGACATGATGAGCAAATGGGAGCATTATCCGATATTCTTTCTGAAATTCCAGATATGCCTGTTTATGCAACTGAATTTACAATGAATTTAATTCAAAATGAACTTAATGAAGACCATGTAAAAGCAACAAATCTAAAAATCATTGAACCACATAAAACGATTAAATTTAGAAGGGCTACTGTTTTTCCTATTTCTTTAACACATTCTATTCCAGGAACAGTTGGTTATGTGATTAATACTTTAGATGGAGCAATTGTATATACAGGAAATTTTGTGTTTGACCAAAAGATGTTAGGACCATATAAAACAGATATTGGAAAACTTGCCTATGTAGGAAAACAAGGTGTTCTTTGTTTAATGAGTGAATCAATCTATGCAGAAAAAGAAGGATATACATCTCCAAATAATCGTATTTATGGAGAAGTTCGTGATGTATTAGAACAAAACGATGGGCGAATTCTTTTTAATATTTTCGATAGCCAGTTTTATCGATTACAAGAATTACTTTCAGAAATTAATAAGACAAACCGAAATATTGTTATTCTAGGAAAACGCTTAGAAAATACTATTAATAATGCAATAAAAAATAATTATCTTGATTTTGATGTTAAAAAGATGAAGGGATTTCGGAGTTTAAATGATGATAATACAGTTGTTCTTATTTCTGATGAAAGAGAAAAACCATTTTCTAATATAACACGTATTATTAAGGGATATGATAAATTTGTAACCATTAAGGAAGAAGACACAGTTGTTTTTGCTTCTCCTGTTTATGAAGGAATGGAAAGACGTGCTACTAAAATCTATGATGAGATTGCTAAAAGAGGTTCAAATTTAATTATATTTTCAACAAAAAAATATTTATCCAACCATGCTTCTAGTGAAGATTTGATGATGATGATTAACTTAATGAATCCAAAATATTATTTTCCAGTAATTGGAGAATATCGTCATCAAGTAGAAAATAAAAAAGCAGCTTTAAAGGTGGGTATGAATGAGGAAAATATTCTTCTTCGTTTAAATGGACAAGTGACACTTTTTGAAAACGGAGAAGTAAAAGAAACAAGCGAAATCATAAAGACAGATGAAATATTAGTTGATGGAAAGAATGCTAAAGATGTTAATGAAGTTGTTGTGAAGGATAGAGAAATGTTATCTGAAAATGGAATTGTCTTAGTCAGTACAACAATAGAAAAAGCGTCAAAAAAAGTTTTAGCAGGTCCTGAAATTATTACCAAAGGGTTTATTTATGCAAAAGAAAATACGGATATTTTAAAAGAAGCAGAAAAATTATCCCTTTCTGTTATTCAAGAAAACATAACAAAAAACTATGTAGATTTTACCAAAATAAAAACAGGTATTCGTGATAAGCTTGGAAAATTCTTATTTAAAGAAACAGAATGTAAGCCAATGATTTTAGTTGTGATTAGCGAGGTATAAGGGTTTAGAACCCTTTTTTTGTGAATATAAAAATATCACATAAATTACATATAATCTTCACAAACGTATTTTATAATGGAATCATGAGAAGAGGTGATAGATGATAAAATAAAAAAAGTAAATCTAAAAATACAAAATGAATACACTCCTTACTATACTTTAATAAATACCTAAAAACTTATAATTAAAGTGAAAAGTCCAAATGGACTTTTTTTTCTATTTCAAAGAATATTACTTTATGTTACAATAGGAGTAGACTTAGGGGGAGTAAGTATGAATATACCAATAATTCAAGGGGTAATTGAAGAAGATTCAAAATCGAGTGCTAATCGGAGAATCCTATTTGATAAGGTGAATGTTTTTATTTTTGGAAAAGTAAGCAATTTAAGAACACAAATCACTTTTAGAATAAATAAAGATTGCCGAAAAGACGAAATTCATCTAGAGGATTATATTCATGCAGTCAATATTTATTTGATGAGTAATCCAGCGTATAAAATAGATGGAGAAAAGGTAGCGAATGTTTTTGATTTTAATCTTATTAAATGGATAGATTTTAAAGACTTAAATATCAACAAGGAGGCTATGGCAATTATTAAAAATTGCTATCCTAATTTACTTTCTATCCATTTGTTTAATGCAAATGTGGAAAAGGGAACTAGTCTTAGACTATTAAAAAGTAATTTTTATATGGATGGAGGAAGCGTTTTCTCTCTTGACTTTATAAATGGTTTCGAAGGAGAGATATTTTCTTTACAAGGAACAAAAGTTTTAGCGGATAACCAAAATACAATTCATTTGTACTGTAAAATGTTAAAGTTTACGAATATCACTATGAATTATGAGAGATTTTTCTTAACAACCGATGCCTCAAAATTGTTAAAACTGGAAATAATTCAGGAAAAATCAAAAAATCGTTTAACACACAAAGATTTACTTTTTATTTCTGGATTTTTCAACTTAAAGTCTATCATCATTGATGGGGTGGTTGAAAACTATGATCAGGTACGAAAATTAGAGTGTCTTCACGAATTAAAAAGACTTCTTTGTACCAATTTGAAAGAAATAAAGAAAACGAAAAAAAAGAGAAGAAAAAGCATAGAAGAAATACAGCAATTAAAAAATAAACGTATCAGTATAGAAGATTATTTACTGTTTCAAACAATGGCTATTCAAAATAGTTATTTGGATTTTTTTCAAAAAATTTATGTTCCTCGTTTAGAGAGAGTCAAGTGGGAAGAAAAAATAAGAACAAGAGAACTGGAAAAAATAAAGGAAGAGCTTTTATCCATTGCAATCATGTCTAGGAAAGATAGAAAAGATATAGCACGTTCTAAAGAAGAATATACGCTTTTTGAAGAAATGAATGATTTATGTTTTGACCACTCTAAAGAGGAAGAAGAATATATAGAAAGGGATGCTAATCCTTTTAGCTTTGATTCAACAGTTCCTAAACGAAAATATTATGTCAAGAATAAAAAAATAATCATAGACGAATAGGAGGAATTCTTAATGATAGATAAAGAAAGAGTAATTGATACAATGTATCCACCCGAATTTCGTTTTAGAAAGAGGGGAAGCTTTTAGGCCTTTGTATTACCACTGACGAAATATAATGAACAATATATTTTATTAAAACAGTTAGATGCAAAATATAAATCGATACATTATTATATTATCAATCATGTATATGAGGTGATTGGACGATTTGATATAGGTAAAGAGATGGAATTATGTGGGATAACATATCATATTATTGATAAATTTCAGGATAGGGGAATTGGGCAGTTGGTTCTTCGTTTTGTAATCGATGATCTTTTTAGTGAAAATATAGATAGAATTAGAATTTTGCCTACGAATGAAAAAAGTGCTCACATCGCACAAAAAAATGGATTCATAAAAAAAGCGAGTGGTATTTATGAATTAAAGGCACTTGATTATCAAGAAATGCAATCACATGGGAAGAAAATATCCTAGATTGGGTGTTACTATTTACAGCCCATTTGTCCTTTATGTATAAGAATTTATTATTAGTTTGAAACTGTCTATGATGCCTATTTTTTTATTGATTGTCATTTTATATTAACTAATATTTATTTTATAAAATACCTTTGAAAGAAAAGTGTTTCTAGATTCCATATGACTGTAAATAATAGCATAAGGGTATAAATTATAAGGTAATTCGTTTTTCTTGTCATTTACAATTGAAAGAAAATAATCTATAATAAGATATACTGAGGTGATTTGATTTGAAAAAAGTAATGCTAACAGGAGATAGACCAACAGGTCGTCTTCATTTAGGACACTATGTAGGTTCTTTAAAAAGAAGGGTGGAGTTACAAAATTCCAATTCATTTGATGAAATGTATGTGATGATTGCAGATAGCCAAGCAATTACAGATAATGCATATAATTTAGAGAAGGTAAGGCAAAATATTATCGAAGTAGCACTTGACTATTTAGCGTGTGGTCTTGATCCAAATAAAGTCACAATTTTTGTCCAATCACAGATTCCAGAGCTTACAGAACTCACGTTTTATTACATGAATTTAGTAACATTATCTAGATTAGAGAGAAATCCAACGGTGAAAAATGAAATTAAACTTCGGAATTTTGAAACAAGTATTCCAGTAGGATTTTTAACGTATCCAATTAGTCAGACTGCGGATATTACAGCGTTTAAGGCAAATATTGTTCCTGTTGGGGATGATCAGTTACCGATGTTAGAGCAAGCTCGTGAAATCGTACGTAGTTTCAATCATACTTATGAAGAAGTTTTAGTAGAACCAACAGCTTTACTTCCAGATAATGAGATTTGTTCTAGACTGCCAGGGTTAGATGGAAAGGCAAAAATGAGTAAATCTCTTGGAAACTGTATTTATTTAGCGGATACAGAAGAAGAAATAGAAAAGAAGGTTATGGCTATGTTTACTGATCCTAACCATCTACGAGTAGAAGACCCTGGATGCGTAGAGGGAAATCCCGTATTCATTTATTTAGATGCTTTTTGTAAGAAAGAACATTTTGAAAAATATTTAAGTGAATATAAAAATTTAGATGAATTAAAGGCACATTATCAAAAAGGTGGGCTAGGAGACGTGAAGATTAAACGCTTTTTGAATCAGATTTTACAAGAGGAATTAAGACCGATTCGTTTAAGAAGAGAAGAATTAAGTAAGAATATCAAGGAAGTATACCGAATACTAGAAGAAGGAAGTAAAAAAGCAAGAAAAGTTGCTATGGAAACGATGCAAGAAGTAAAAAGAGCAATGAAAATCAACTATTTTGAGGATTTTTCTTTCTTAGAAGAACAAACAAAAAAATATGAGGAAAAATAAGCATGACGAAAATAAATTATGATGCAGAAATGCTTAAAGTGTTAGAGAAGAATAAGGGAAAATCGATTCTTCTGCATTCTTGTTGCGGTCCTTGTAGTAGTTATGTGATTCGTGAACTTGCAAATTATTTGAAAGTAACTGTTCTATATTATAATCCAAATATTGAACCTAAAGAGGAGTATATAAAAAGAAAAAAGGAACAAATTCGATTGATTGAAGAATATAAAAAAGAGATGGATGTTTCTTTTCTCGATTGTGATTATGAAAATGAAGTGTATGAGGAAAAGATAAAAGGATTTGAGCAAGAAAAAGAGGGAGGAAGTAGATGCAGTATTTGTTTTCACTTGCGTTTATTTAAGACAGCAATTATGGCAAGGGGAAGATATGATTTTTTTGGAACTACTCTAACAGTTAGCCCTCATAAAAATGCAATGCTTATTAATACAATTGGACTTTCAATAGAAAAAGAAGTAGGAGTTCCCTTTTTAGTAAGTGATTTTAAAAAAAGAGAGGGATATAAACAATCTATTTTGTATGCGAAAGAATTTTCTTTATATCGACAAGATTATTGTGGATGTAAATACTCAAAAAGAGAGGAAATTGTAAAAGAATAATGTATTTCCTCTTTATTAGAACATTATAGATTATAAAAAAATAAAAGAATGTTTTAGAGATGAAATAGATATTTTTCAATATTAGAAGGTAATGTACCACTAGGCGCTTCTAAGATAGAATAACATTTGAAAAAATAAATATGCCATGGTTTGATATTTTTTTTAATATCTATGATGTGATTCTTTTTATCAAGTAGAACAATGTCTAATGGAAAGTAACAAAAGAATGTGTGAATGGAATGGCAGTGACAAAAATAGTAACCCATTCTTTTTTTTTCTTTTAGAAACATCATTCCTATAAATCGATCTTTAAAGGATTCACATTTTTTTATTGTAAACTGCATGTTTATCACCCTACCTATTATGAGTATATCATAGAAAAAAGTTTGACAAAAGAGTAAAAAGAGTATAAGATAGATATAGGTGAATGCTAGGAGGGTATGGAGATGATAAGGATGAATCAAAGAGGACAAGCGTTAGTGGAATATTTATTGATTATAGCTGTAATTAGCGTTGTTGTTGTAAGTGTTGTAAAATTGCTTGGTGGCTATCTTCAAGATTCTATGACAAAATCTTCTTGTAATTTAATTGGTAAGACATATGTTGAAGGAAGTAAACCTGGGGAAGGGACTTGTGTAGATTAAATAGTTATACAAAGGGAAGTTTGCTTTTTTCGGGAATAGTAAAAAAAGTTAAAGATGTGTCATAAATAAATGAATATAAAAAAGAGAGGAAATTATCCTCTTTTTTTTGTACCCATCTACAAGGAACTAAGATAGAATGTTACCTATTTTTTGTAGAAGAAGCTATGACTGACTTAATAAATTGTGATTTCAGATTATTAGAATAAGACTATTTCAAAACAAGAGGGAACAATTTGTTCTCTCTTTATTATATCTTAAATGAACTTAGTTAATCTAAATTAAAGTGGTGAAAAAGTGGTTATTTTATTTTGGTGAACATTGGTTATTTTA
>CAPHZB010000003.1 GCA_948629335.1 uncultured Bacilli bacterium | reverse complement strand
TTTATACTCTTATTTTCTTGCTTGCAAGTCCTAAAAGGGTTTATGTGGCTAAAGCTAATGGATATAATCCCCCGTGCCTAGCATATTATAATTAGTTATTTCGTTTTTAACATAATATTGTTTTAAGCACCCTCCACCAGCATAATTGTCACAAACATCTATTATTTTCATATATATATTCCTCTTTTGACAAAATACAAGTGTATTTATTATGTCGATTAGTTCGACTAATTTTCCTATGGTGTTCAAGAGAAGTTCAACAGTTTTTCTTTATAATAAAAATGTGTACAGGATTCGGTTTAAACCACTTTTTATAATTAATTATCTTTTTAAAAAAACTCAAATAATGATATGAAGACTCTTCAATTATTTTACAATTACATTTTTTTATCAACTTTCTCCAATAATGTAGTGATAGATATCTTTCATTTCCATACATTTTTTTATCTTCATCAAAATATTTTGTTGGTATCCCAAAAATAACATATTCACTTATAGAAGTCTGCTTATGAATTAAATCTATAATTTCATTATCGTTATAGTGCTCTAAAATACCAATACTATAGCAAACATCATACTTTTCTATAACATTTATATTTCTGATATCATCACATAAATAATTTATATTAGAATTTTTGAATTTAGATAAAAAGTATTTTTTACTTAACGAAATCATATCACAATCTTGATCTAAAGCATCTACTTCATAATTATTTATTGTTGAAAGATATAATGCCAATACGCCTGTACCTGCACCCAATTCTATTATCTTTTTATTCAAAGCATATTTATCAATTATTTTAATTATCTTTTTTTTAGTAGATAATTTCTGTTTGATAAAATCATCTATAGATGAGGCAGACAATATTTCTTTCTCATATAAATTAGACCATTTAGACATAATTCCCTCCCTAAGTATTCTATAAACAGCATTGATTTGTCAATGTACAAGTGTGTTTTACTAAATTGAAAAACCTCAATTTAATTTCTATAAACATTATACACTAATTTTTGGCATATTAAAACCCGAACCATAAAAGTCCGAGTTTGTTATCAATCTGGTGCCTAAGGCCAGACTTGAACTGGCACGGGATTTGACTCCCGCAGGATTTTAAGTCCTGTGCGTCTACCAATTTCGCCACTCAGGCAATACATTCACATCTGAACAATTTAAATTATATATGATTTTAAGCATTTATGCAATACTTTTTTTAAATTTTTTGCATTTCCTAAACCGAACAAGAAGCGAATGAGAACAAGTTTTTCTACGTTTCTACGCATCTTTGATAAGCAAATATACAATTAAATATACAATTTACCATTTTTGAATTTCTACCTTCTTTTGTAAAATAAAAAGGACTTGCTCCTATTTTTTAGCAAATCCATTATTCTCTAACCATGCAGAATATTCTGAATATTCTTTATAGCCTAATGATGTATCAACAATTTCACTATTTTTCATAAGTAATACCATTGGTGTACTACCAAAATTATTTTCTAAGAACTTATCTTCATTATCAAGTTCTAGAATTCTATCTTGTTGTTCTGTTGTCTTCACTGTTGTTATATCCAAATATAACGTTTTATATCCATAATCCTTTTGTGCTTGTTGCAATACTGGTAGAAATTGAATACAAAATCCACAAGTTGATCTTCCAATATAAACGATTTTTAATTCATCATCTGCAGTTTCTTCTTTCAATGTTTCTGATGTAACAGGGGTAAACATACTCACATCATATTCTTTTGACTCATTTGCTCCATTATTTGTTTCTGTACTATCCTCCGTTGTTCCAAATTTAGCATCCTTTAACAATAACACTGTCGTATTTATAATCAAAAGAAAGATAATCGCATACAAACAAAGTAAAATCTTATTTAATAATAGTGTATAATCTTTCCCAACCACTTTTATATTCTTTTTTATTTCATCATTCTCATTCGTTTTGAAATTTGTTTTTTTGATGTTTTTCTTCTCTGGCATAATAATCCTCCTGCAAACATCTTATCAAATATTTATTGCATTTTCAATATTTCAACTGTTTTTTCACAAATTCTTCATGATATCATTCATATCTGAAAATTCTTTGTTATTCTTCATCGACTCCACAAATACATCTAAAATTTGTTTATCAAAACGCTTTTTCCAGTTATTCTTCTTTTTTTCACAAATCATAATTAATTTCTGAAGTGCCTCTAAGTAAGTCATTCTTGGACCCAATAAATTAGAAGTTACTAATAAATCAAACATATCACAAATAGCGATAATTTTACATCCTAGAGGAATCTCTTCTTCTTTCTTTTTAAGAAAACCTTTTCCATCAACCCGTTCATGGTGCAAACGGACCATTCTTCTTATATCTTTGAATATAGGAAATGCAAGTAAATAATCCCCCGTCAACGTATGATACTTATAAAATGTCTTTTCCTGTTTTGAATATTCTCCTGGTTTGCATACAATGTAAGAAGGAAGCACTAAAAGACCAATGTCATGTAATAAAGCAGCGTATTTTAATTGAAACAACTCCTCTTCACTTAATTTTAACTTTTCTCCAATATATATACTATACTTGGCTACTCGTATTGAATGATCTCGAAAATAATAGCTTTTTAGATCTAATAAATTTACAATTGCTTTCGCACTTTTATCCATATCATTACCATTATCCTGAATAATATTCTCAATCTGTTTTTTAATCTTTAATATATAATTTTCATACGCTTGCCTTCGAATCATTCGACTTACTTCTTTATATTCTGTCCCTAATTTCTGACAATCAACATACATAAGGATTTTCTCTATTCGAGTCGATAAGATTTGAATATTCTCAGGAAATACAACTAAATCTGGTGCCTCATTATAAATTGTTGTATTGATTTCATCTATGGAAGACTCATTTCTTATTGCGTAATACTCTTGTGGAAAATAACGTTTATATTTTTCAAATACTTCATCCATAACACAGAAAAATACAATATCAATTTTCCGATTATAATCTATGACGTGGGGATTTCTTTTCATAACATCATCCTACTTTTATTCAGAATACCATTATTTGCACAAAAAAAGCAAGTCTAACTTGCTCTAATTTTTTCTATATACTTATTTACTTTCTGTGCCCAAGTTTTGCTTTCTGCATATTTTGGATTAATCTTTTCGGGTGTCGTTAGACCTTTCGAATAATAGTTATTATATAATAGGTCCATAAAACTTTTAATACCGTCATCTAGAGAAGAATATCGTTGATAAGCCCCACCCCAACAGCCAGGGCTTCCTTTAATTCCTCCCACATTATTGCATTGTTTTACAAGACCACTACATTCCCAATTACAACCTGTTTCTAAAAGAACAATCGAAACAGCTAAGTAAGGGTCCAGACCTAATTCGATAGAATATTCTGCAAAAAGTCTACCCTTTCCTTTTAACGTCGATTTTAAATTTCTATCTAATTTCTCCGTTAATTCATCCATTGTTAAGCCATCATAAACAATAAGTGACTGTAAATATGCTTCATAATCCGCTTGTTTTTTATCTTCAATAATTATTTTTATTTTTCCTTTTAATTCTTCTATTAACCCCATATCCTCAAGGGACGAGGAGGGTTCATCATCATTTTCCAAAATTGCTGCTTCATGCACATCTTGCTTTGAATAAGTATAATCATTATGTGCTAGTACAAAGACTCCACATAAAACGGCTGTCAAGCAAACAATAGATGCTGTAAATGCTTGAAACAGCTTTTGATTTTTCACTTTCATCTTTCACCTCTTGTTCATTCTCACATGAACAGTTATTATCATAACATAAATTTTTTTTCGTTGTCAAATTCAGAATCTGTTTCACTTATTTACCTCGTTATAATACTGATATTCAGAAAGCGCACTTGCAATATTTTCCAACTCTTCTATCTCCTCAAAAGATAGTACTTCATCTATTGCATAAATTAAAGAAGATGTGGTTGTATACTCTTGGTAATTGATTTTATACCTATTTAAGATTTCTATTTGTTCATCTGATAGAAAAAAATTATTTTTCCTAAATTGATGCATCTGTCCAACCACATCTTTTTCTTTTAATAATTCCTCTATACTTACTTCTTTATCCTTAATTTTCAAAATAATCACCAAATCTATTGTACTACAAAATTTCTATCTTTTTTACATTTTCTACCTCTATATTTTTAGGAATTTTTATAATTAAAATGCCATCCTTAAACGTAGCTGTAATTTCTTCTTCCTTTACATTTCCTAGATAAAAGCTTCTTTCATACGAAGTATAATTTCTCTCACGACGAATATAATTTTTCTCCTCTTGTTCTTGTTTCTTTGATGCAGCAATGGTTAAATAACCATCTTTAACTTCTATTTGTATATCTTCCTTTGAGAAACCAGGAGCATCCATTTCAATAAAAAAGTTATCCTCCTGTTCATAAATATCACATTTCATCCTTGATGTATCGTTTTTTTCTAATAAATTGTTAAATAAATCATCTAAATAATAATTTCTAGGAAGCACTATATCACCCTTTCTATCCTCCTAATGCACTACATTTCTATTTTTTTCTAAATCTTTCCTTTTATACTTCATAACCTCTATATTTTTTGCATTTTCTTCTAATAACTCTTTTACAAAAGGAGAATATTTAACCTTTGGACAAAATAAATAAACATTATTCTTTGTTCTTGTTAAAGCAACGTAAAATAGTCTTCTTTCTTCTTCATAGGGATAAAGTTCTTTCTTTGTTACATAACGTAAAACCTCATCATCAGTTAACTGACTTGGAAATCCTAGAATCGAATCTTCTACATTAATTAGAATGACATTTTCACTTTCTAATCCCTTAGATTTATGCACTGTATAAAAATAAAGATGAATATCAGGATAGTTGCGATATTGAATTTCATTATCATGGATAAAGAATACATCATATTCTTTTAGAAAGTCTATATCATGATTATTTCTCCCTAGTATATAATATGCATGACTTTCATTTTTAGAAAAAATTTCTTCTAAAAAAAGAACAAAATCACTTTTCTGTCGATAGAAAAAAAGTTTAATCGGTTTTTTTACTCGTTTTGCAGAATGCAGATCCTTGTAAATTTGTCTTTTATTTTTCATAACAAAATTTCCTGCTACTGTAATTAATTCTTGTGGATTTCGGTATGTGGTTTGTATTTTTAAAATAGAACTATAAGGAAATAATTCTTCAAAATTTAAAAAGTTATCTAGTGTACATCCTGTAAACTTGTAAATGGCTTGCCAATCATCTCCAACAGCAATGATTTTGCTATTTCCTAATTCTTTTAGTGTTTTTATAAGTTGATAACGAATATAGGAAGTATCTTGATATTCATCAATCAAAATGTAATCATAACTCTTATATTTTCCCCCATTTGAAAGTAAAGTAGTTGCTTCTTTTATCATATCGTCAAAATCAATTTTATTTTCTTTTTCTAATTCCTCTTCATATTTTACATATACTTTATAGGTAAAATTTAAAAAAATAAGTTCTTTTTTCCTTAAAAATCGATTTTTATTTTTTTTAGCTTCTTCTATAAAAATAGAAAAACTTTCCTTTTCATAACCTCCTGATTTGAATAGATGAAGAAATGTACTCACTAGATGAAGAAATTGTTTTTTTTGCCTCTTATCTTCCTTAAAGAATAAGGTTAAATCATTTTCTTCTTCTGTACATTTTAGAATAATGGTATTAAGAAGAGATTCATCGACAACTTCTAAATCTAATCCATTATGATGAAAAATAGAAATACCTAATTTATGAAAAGTCATGCAATCGATTTTAGCATCTGTTACTTTTTTTAATGATGATTTAAAATCTTCTGTAATAGCATTTGTAAACGAAATGCATAAAATTTTGGAGGGTTCTATTTTCTTTACATCTAAAAGATAAACAATTTTCCCTAACATAGTTAATGTCTTACCACTTCCAGCACCAGCAATCACCAAAACACTATCTTCTTCTTGTAAGACGGCTCTACGTTGTTCTTTATCTAAACTCCTTCCATTTATATTTGAAAGCAAATCGTCGTATTTTTTCTCTTCTTCTTCTAGAAAAATTGTATTTTTCTTTTGAACTATTTTTTCTAGATTTTTATAAGTGTGTTTAAATTTCCATGCCTTAGAAGAAAATAGATACTTTATTTTTTTATATTTCAGATAAATATCCTTCTCATTCTGTTTTAAAAGTGCAATTTGTTTTTTACTTATATATTCTTTTTTATTTAATTCTTCCAACATATTTTTCCCTCCCATGCAAGCATATCAAAAGAAGAAGTTTTTTTCAAAAGCACAAAAAAAAGTTTCTGTAAAAAACTTTCCTTTAAATTTCATTTTCTTCTTTTTTAGGAATGATAATTGTGCTTATATATTTTGTATGACTAATTTTTTCATGAATATATATTGCATTTCTTCTAAAAATAATCTGAAGTAAGGTAAAAAGAAGAAGAATCCCATCAATACCTATCAATAATAAAAGAATATTGTTTGCTACTATTGATGTAGAGGAATTTCGTATTGTATTTAGAATAGGAATTCCAAAAATAAAAAGGTAAAAGAAGGTGTATTCACGAAGAAGGTACTGATACCATTTGCTATCCATATCATTAATGGAAACAACCCTAACTTTAACCAAGAAACGCCCAACAGTATATCCCCTATACAAGATAGGTATGAGGATATAATAAATAGTAATTCCTAGCCATATGGATAAAAATACATGGGAATTTTTTGTATACATTCTAAAGCAAAAATAAATAATTAGATATAGAAGAAAAAAGAAGAGTATATCAATAAAAAAGGCCACTAGTTTTCTAGAAAAGGATACTCTTTCTCCTTTTTTGTAGGCTTTCTCATCTATTCTGTCTCTAGAAGGTAAAAAGAAACAAACAAAAGGAGCTACTAGATATCCTAAAATACCACCTAGGGTATTGGTAATTAAATCATCTACATCAAAAATACGGTAAGGTCTAGGATAGATACCATATAAGCCTGATAATTGTGTCAATTCAAAAAATAGACTGAGTAAAAAACTGAAAAGAAATGTCTTTTTAAAATTGCATTTAAAATAATATCGTAGATAAATACCAAAGGGAATTGTAATGAATATGTTATATATAACTTGATAAAAATAACTATTTCTAAACAAATTAGAATAAGTACTAAAATCAGTAATATCAAAATGAATATGTTGGTGTAAATAGGTGAGTGCATAAAATGGTTCTAGTTGAACAAAACTATTTTTATAATTTCGAACCTCTTCAATAGGAGGAAGGGGTAAAATAACAAGGAAATAGATTACAATCAAATATAAAATAAATGAATAAATGATTGTCGTTCTAAAAATTAAAAGAGAACCATATTTCTTATATTGCGAAATTACATAAGGTAGCATTAAAATTAGAGCAATGATTGGAAAAAATAAAAATGCTGTTTTCATTGCGTACAGATACGAATTCATAACACCAACTCCACATTCCAATTATACTATAATTTACGAAACAAAAAAAGAGCCATGCTCCTTTTTAATAATTTTGACTTCTCTTTTCAAAGTAAGATTGTGGATGAGCACAAATTGGACAAACTTTTGGTGCTTCATTTCCAAAGTGTAAATGTCCACAGTTACGACAAATCCATACCACTTGTTCCTCTGATTCAAATACCTTTTTGGTTCTGATGTTATTAAGTAATGTTTTGAAACGTTCTTCGTGTTCCTTTTCAATTTTACCTACTCCATCAAATAGGAAAGCAATGTAGTCGAATCCTTCTTCTAAAGCTGTCTTAGCAAATTCAGCATACATATTGGTCCATTCCTCGTTTTCTCCATTTAAAGCCTCTTGTAAATTTTGTTCTGTAGAACCAATTTCTCCACCATTTAATAATTTGAACCATATTTCAGCATGTTCTTTTTCATTTCCAGCTGTTTCTTCAAAAATGGCACCTATTTGTTGGTAACCTTCTTTTTTTGCCTTACTTGCAAAAAAAGTATATTTATTTCTAGCTTGTGACTCCCCAGCAAATGCTGTCCACAAATTTTGTTCGGTTTTTGTACCTTTTAAGTCTTTTACTTCCATAATTTCCTCCTTCTATTTTAGTCTTTTCGACTATTACCATTATATAATCGTCATCCTTTTTTTTCAAGATGTTCTTTTGTATATTTTGGCAAATTTACGCTCATGATATAAAAAGAAAGGAGATTAATATGAATGAACCACCTGTAATGATTTCTACAAAAGATTTGGCATATTTAAGTGATATGTTTGAATGGAATTTTACTGCCTCTAAGATAGCTTATGACTTTAAAGGAAAGATCACAAATCCTGAAATTAAAAATTTAGTAGAACGAATTCATGACATGCATGTAGGAATATGCAATAAAATTATACAAATATTAGGAGGAACCACAAATGAATGAGAAATGTCAAAATCCTAAGACAGAGGTGCCCGATACAAAAGAACTAAATGATTGTGACTATCTAAATGAGATACTTACTTGTGAAAAGAATATGAGTGTAAATTTGACATACGCTTTAAATGAAGCAAGTAACAGTAAACTGTTTGAAGAGATTTTCACTATTTTTAAAGATGTGAAAACAGCACAAAGAGATGCTTATAATATGGCTTTTAAAAATGGATGGTATTCTTTAGAAAAGGAGATACCTTTAAAAATAAATGAAAAGGTAAATGAACTAAGTAACAAACTTTCGCAATTATAAGAATACATTTATTTACCCCTAAGTATTTTATTAGGAGAATTTACTATCCTATTATGCATTTTATATCACATAAAAGCTATGAGATAAAATCATAGCCTTTTATTTTGCTCATTTGTTTGTAAATGGAAGATCCCTCTTTCGTTGTGCAAATGACACAGACAGTAAGTATATAAATTTTTAATTGATTTACCATATTAATTGTAATTTAGTGATTAGAGCTTATTAAAATTACTGTCTTTTCTTTCATTGATATCTTTCCAACTTCATATTCATATTTTTTGGATTCTTTTTTGTAGGTTAAAAATGAATAATCTATATCAAATCCTAAAATATTCTGAATTCCTTCATAAGACAATTTATAACTTTCTTTATTATTTTCTTTTAAATACTTCCATAGTGAATCATACTTGCTCATTCTAAACACCTCTTTAAATCGTAATTTATCTTTCTAAAACAATGTGATTTGCTCATTACTTTTTATTTCTTTCTTATATGCCTTAATGATGTCTTTCATGTCGTATAATATTCCATATTTATCACACTCATCAGTAAATATCTTATATAATCTTTTATAATTTGGTATGATACAAGTATATCTATCACCATAATATTTAATATATTTATCTTTTAAGCCCGTAAAACTCTGTTCTAATTTATCAAAATAATAATCCCTCCCATTTTCTCTTAAAGTCATTCCCATAAAAGTATGAATAAATTTAGCACCATTTAGGTATGCAAGTCTAACTAACTCTTTTATATCTTCTTCATTATCTGTTATAAATGGCAAGACGGGATTCATCATAATACCTACAAAGATGCCATTATTACTTAGTTTTTTAATTGCTTGTAATCTTTTAGAAGATACACAAACATTTGGCTCAATTATTTTTGATAATTCATCATTTGGGGTAGTAATCGTAAATTTAACAATAACATTATTCTTAGAATTTATTTCTTTTAACAAATCAATATCTCTTAAAATCAAATCACTTTTCGTATCAATAGAAACGCCAAACTCATATTTTGATATAAGTTTCAATGCTCCTCTTGTTTGTTCATATTCTCTCTCTTTTGGATTATAGGTATCAGACATTGATCCAATTCCAACAACACCTTTTTCTCTTTTTTTAGATAGTTCTTGTTCTAAAATAAATAAAGCATTAACTTTACCTCTAACTATATCAAAATTATCTATATGGTAACAATTACTTCTTGAATCACAATAAATACATCTATGCGAACAACCTCTATATAAATTCATATTATAGTCAATACCATACCACTCGTTACCATATTTCACTTTAGATAGTATTGACTTTGCCTTTATAAATTCCATTTTATTTACTAATCAACTTTTGAAAAGAATTAGCATTTAATATAGTATTTGATATAAACTTGCCTTTATAAAAATTAGCCCAGTTATTAAATATACAAGGTGCATTTTTTGCTTTTTCCAAAGAATCAATTTTGATAAAGTTAATCTTAATATTATTTTCTTTTGCATATTCTGTCAGTTCTTTTACTTCATATTCTACATAAGGGCACTCATTACTATAATAAATTGTAAAATCTTCATTATCTATTTTCATATTTCTAGCATTATCATTAAATCTAGGTGTTTCATTATCATCAAACTGAAGTGCTAATAATTCATAATCTCCAATAGTATCTACAACTTTAAAGCCATAATGAATGAAAAAATCTTTTTCACCAATAAAAGGTTTCTTCTTTTTAGAAGTTAAAGTACATATACCACTCATACCTTTTTCTTTAGAATCATTTATTGCATATTCTAATAATTCTTTAGCAATACCATTTCCTTTAAAACTTCCTGCTACCCATAAACAATAAATATATTCATAATTCTTACCACTTATTGGCACCCAAGCAGTTTCTACTCTCTCATACTCAATAAATACTTTCCCTCTAGCATTAAGTTTTCTAAAAATGTGTCCATCTTCTAACTTACTTTTAATCCATTCTTTTTTACTATCAACACCATTTTGATGTTTTTTATCTCCGATTGCACAACAAATATGCTCATCATCAATATTTTCTAATGTTAAATTTACAAATTCATTCATTTTATTTCACTCCTTCTAATGATTTTATGCCATTCATAATTATTTCTAATGATAAATCAAAACTTTCTTTAATTGATATTGGATTCCCAAAAGCATTATTATTTACGAGTAAAGAAAATCCCTCTAAAAAGCCTCTTAATGTTCTTATAATATGATTTATATTATCATCACTTATATCTAAAGACTTCATTACTTTAAATAACATATTAAATAGTCTTTTAGTAGCGTTTTCTTTTTGGATATTTTCATATTTATTATACCAAAGCATAGCAGTAAAAACACCTTTATTATTAGTAGCATAATCATAAAAAGCATAGCACATATTCTTTAAAGCCTCGTATCCAGATACCCCAACAGCAGAATCGAGCATTTTTTCTTCCATTTGTTTCCAACCATAAATCATAAGTTTTTGTTTTATTTCATCAAGACTCCTTATATGATTATACAAAGATGGTGGTTTAATATTTAATTCTTCAGCAATAATTTTAAGCGACAAATTATCTAGTCCAACTTTATTTGCAATACAAGAAGAAGTTTCAATAATAAGTTCATCACTAATACTATTTTTTGACATAACACCCTCCATAACTAATCGTAATATTATTATTACTAATTAAATTAGTTTTGTCAACAGTAAAAAAGAAATTATAAAAAATAATCTCCCCTACAAATTACTATTTCTGCATAACATTTATTTCCATTTATTATACCATTTTCAAAATTTTTCTTTTGGAAAAAATAACAGAATATGAGAATACACCACAAAATATTATAATCCTTATAAAAAAAAGACTTACCAATGATTTCTCGTGCACCACAAAGCATTTTGCACTTGCAAAATATATGTACAAACTTAACTTTTTGTATATAAAAATGGGTTTTAGCAATCAAAATTTCCTTATTTTAAAGAAAAAATCTGTATATACATTTGTATTTACATTAAAACAATACCTGTGTCATTTGCACAACAAAATTCCCATTGACGTGCATTACATATTAATACTTTATATAGTCAAAATCTTTATTACTCTCATGTAGTACATGAAGTTTCTTAAATTCATCGGTCTTTTCTAATTCGCTTACAGACATAGCCAGATTTTCATAATAAATTTCATCGTGTTTATGGACAAACAATTTTTCTTTTAGGGACTGCATTTCTAATAAGGCTTTTAACTTAGGATAATTATCTAAAACTAAATACATTTGAGGTGGCATAAAATCGGGGATTTCTTTTCGAATCTCGTCTAAACGAATTGGATTATCAAATAGCGCTAAAGATTTAATAGGAACTGCATTTATAACTCTATTTGAAATATACTCATCAACTCTTTTTAAAGTTTCTGGATACTTCGCATAATTTTCCCTAGTAAGATCTAGTCGAATAGGTCTACCTAATTCTATAACTCCTATCACTTGCCTTGAATTGCCGCTTAAATATAAATATGCTTTCGTTTCTTCATCACAAAATCTTTTTCTATATTCGTATTTCTTGATTCCATATAATAATGGTTTAAAGTATTCAGGTCTAAAACTTAAAAATATTTCTTTCATATTTTATTTACTCCTTCATTACTACTACAGATGGATTTTTCAGTTTTGAAATACCATCTTATGATTGTTAGTTAATTTAACATCTTCAACAACTTCTATCATTTCTACCGAACTGTAACCATCATACCAAAGAGCCTATAATATTTCAATACTATCATCGAAACAATTCTTTCCCAATACATATCGTTTTATACTCACCCCAAAATGCTTAATTCACTTTTTAAGAATAAAAATTTTGTAATCAACAAAACATTATAAATGACAATGTGGTTTGTCCAACTACAATTTAAGCTCGTACACCTATTTAGGAAGTGTATGTTTTGAATCAATCCCGTCTATAAACTAAAAATGATTCGTTTTAAAATGATAACCCCACAAACAAAAAAGTTTAACTATAAAGAAAAAACAGACTATTCATCTGCTTCTTTTTCCTTATAGGTTATATTATACAAACTGGGTCCTTTTATACAATTTCCGTCTATATCAAATCGGGAAGCATGACACGGGCAATCCCACGTTTTTTCAATTTCATTAAAAGTAAGTTCACAACCCATATGTGGGCATTTTGTATAGACCATATGTTTTTTATCATCTTCATAAATGGCTATTTTTTTCCCATGAATTGTTTTAAAAGTTAATGTACTGGGATACCATGGTTTATCTACCTTTACCTTATTTTCTACATACCCTTTCATATTTTTAAACATATTTCCTGTATACGCTATTACTTTTGTTTTTCCATTTTTTCGTAATGGATTGAATAACGCATCATATTCTGTTTCTTTTCCTAAGATAGCATTTTTTATCATATAAGATGCTATCGTTGCATTTGTCATTCCCCACGTATTATAACCTGTTGCTAAAAAAAGATTTTCTTTGATTTTTCCAATCAATGGTAAATGATCAAAAGTAATTAAATCTTCATTTGACCATAAATAAGAAATAGATTGCCCTAATTCTTTTACTTCCCCTACAACTTGCGCAAAATTATGAATAGAATCTATATTGTTGCAACTAGGATGTGAATTCGATAAATAAATGAGATAATTGTCTTTGTTTTTATAATAGCGAACAGATTTTGTTGGTGTATTACTTGTAATCAATGTATTTTTTTGATAGTCCTCTATTTTATTTGCTGCAATGTATGATTTTTCAGGATAAGTTCGAATAGGCATAAAATAGGGGAATAGGAAAAACGGATAATGACAAGCTAAAATGACGTATTTTGCCCTGATTTGGTTATTTTTTGTTTTACATACATAAAAAGATTTGTCTTTTTTTATTTTATAGATCTCTGTATTCTCATAAATAGATACTTTTTCTTTTATAATATCTACTAATGCATATACATATTTTAATGGATGAAAAACGGCTGTATCGGAAACATGAATTGCATAAACACTTTTAAGAGGAAATGGAATTTCATTACTTACTTCTACTTTTTGTCCCAAACTAGATAATATTGATTTTTCTTTCAATAATGTTTGTACTTCTTGTTCTTTCTCTGTAAAAACATAAGAAGTCACTTTTTCAAAATTACAATCTATTTTTTCTTTTTGAACAATATCTTTTACTAATTTAATTGCATGTCGTTGTGATTTTAAATAAAGAGCTGCTTCTTCATAAGAATAATTGTCTTCAATTTTTGAATAGATGGTTTCTTGCAAATAATTTAACTTTCCTGTCGTTTTTGAAGTTACCCCTAACCCTATTCTATTTCGTTCTACTAAACATATTTTCAAAGGGCTATTTTTTAACTGATAAGCACAAGATACACCTGTTATTCCCCCTCCAATAATTAAAACATCTACTTCTATATCTTCTTTTAATGATTGTTCTTCTTCTCTTTTTACCTCATTTAACCATATACTCTTTCTTAGCATAGTATCACCTTTTTTATTATGATACAAATTTATGATTTAAAACAAAAAAGGCTATCGTTCTAAACAGCTTTCTACTCTATCTTTTAAAATAAGATAACGCGCATTTACATTCTTATTTTCCAATAAATCACTTCTTTTTTTATAGGTTGATTTATCATAAGGAATAGTGATTCCTAAGAATTGTCCTTGCGTTAAATCAATGATTTCTTTATCAATGATATTAAAATAATGTGGAGTATCCCCTATATAACACTTCTTTATATTTCCCTTAAAATAGTCATAAAGAAGAAGAGAAGTTACTACATCTTGTCCATAAGAAGGATTTTCTTTTACCCATGCATCTTGGTATTTAGGATAACACGTTTCCCTACACCAGGATTTTTTAATCGCATAACTAATTTCCTCTACCGAATATTTTCTATCCATACTACCACCTCGTTTTATTTTCGCACAAAAAAACCAATTATACAATTGGTTTTCAGAACTATTTATCAATACGTTGTATTTTATTTTTCAAGTAATAATCTCGTAATTCTTTAAAGCGTTGGTAATGAACAATTTCTCTTTGGCGTAAAAATGAAAGCGGTCCTAAAACATCATTATCATTTGTCATATCCATTAGATGTTCATACGTTGCTCTAGCACGTTGTTCCGCCGCCATATCACTTTCTATATCAGCAATAAAATCTCCACTGGCTTCAATATAGGCTGCTGTAAATGGAACTCCATTTGGATCATTTGGAAATAAAGCACTGTCATGCATTGTAAAATGACCACCCAATCCAGCTTTTGTTAAATCTGCAATTGTAGCGCCTTGCATCAATTGATGTATCATAGAAGCTATAATTTCTAAATGGGCTATTTCTTCTGTCGCAATATCTGAAAGTAGTGCTTTCCCTTTATCATCTGGCATTGTATATCTTTGATTCATATAACGTAAACAAGCTGCTAACTCACTATCCGGACCTCCATATTGTGCAAGTAAAGCTTTCGCCATTGTCAAATCCCTATTTTTTATATTTACAGGATATTGTAATTTTTTTTCATATTTCCACATAGTAACCTCCTACATTTTTTCCCAAGGCCAAGGTCCATTATCCCATGCCCATGGATATACGGTATTTGCTTCACTATTCACATTTAGTGGTCCGTATTTTCTTTCATATTCTTTGATAGCTCTATTTGCTTCAGTACTATAATTCGCATAAGCCTCTATCATATCCTTATCTTTTGGATAAATGTCTAAATATAAGCTGATATCATGTGCTGCAAAACAAAGAGCATCCAAATATATTAACATTTCTTCTCTTTCATTTTTTGCCTCTAAATTTATAGGTCCATTCACCTTGTATCCATTATACAAATTAGGAAACATATTTCCTCTTATAAACCCTTGATAGGGATCATATAGTTTTTTCGCATCAGCATCTTCTGTAAAAGTTGGTTGATTATAATTATTGTTTACATAATTATAGTATTCTAATGCATTTTGGTATTGATTCATATTTCTTCCTCCTCTATTTTAGAATATGGAATTGATTAAATTGTGTATAGGTAATTGTCTAAATTAGGCATTTTTTTCAAAATGATACATAAAATATACAAAAAAGGTTGCGAAATGGTCTAGAAATTGTTAAAATATGTATGTATTGAAATGGCGTTCTTGGTGAAGCGGTTAACACACCTGACTGTGACTCAGGCATGCATGGGTTCGATCCCCATAGAGCGCCCCATATTGAATTTTACTCGACGCCTTTGTGTGAGAGTTTAGTAAAAGTTCATAATACTTGCTATTATGGACTTTTCTCTTTATTTTGGATGAGCAAAAGGCAAGAATATTGAAACTACGTGATTACATTTTTGTATTGACATTTACATACAGGAATTATAAAATGTATAAGGTGTATGAAGATGTATGAATAAGTGCTAAAAAATATGAATCGACCTACTTTTCAAGAAATGATTCAAGATATGAAAGATAGAAAGATAAACAAAATAATAATTGTTTATAAGTTAAATAGACTTACTCGTTCTATCAAAAATTTAGAAGAGAATAATTGGAACTTAGAAAGTATGTGTGAAAATATTAATACAGATACTGCTAATGGTAGGTTTTTCATTAGAATACTTACTATTCTTACTCAATTAGAATTAGAAAGTTCAAGTGAAAGAATAAAATTTGATATGGTTGGTTCTATGAAGAAAGGGCATTTTGTAGTACGCCCACCTATCAGATATGATAAAGTTGATAAAAAACTAGTTATCAATGATATTGAAAGTGAAGTTATTAAAAGAATATTTGATTTATATATAAAACACAAATTTTTAAAAATGTAGGTACACGAAAAGAACATGAAATTAAAAAAAGCCTTTATTTAAAGGCTTTTCCTATTGAAAATTTAAATTTTTTTGTTAAAATGTATGTATACGGTAGGTACGCGATAGTGAGGGTTTATATGGGTAAGTACACAGTGCCAGAAAATATAAGAAAAATGAAACCTAAGGGAACTATAGTTAAATTTATTCATAACAAGTATTATGTATATGAACATTTCAACAAAAAAGATAGTGATGGAAAATGGAATACACAAAGTGGAAAGCTACTAGGATATATCAATCCAAATAAAGGGTTTATCCCAAATACCAATTTTATTATGTCAGAAGATATAACTACACTAGAATATGGACAATACGCAGTTGTACTTAATAATTCAAAAAACACTTTAAATAAATTGCTAAATCACTTTAATACTAAAGATGCATATACTATATATCTAACCGCTGTAATACATATTGTGAATGGTTTTACTCCCCTAAAAGATATAGAAGAATATATTAAACAAAACTATATAAGCCTAATGCACGCTGATATTAAATTCAGTTATCATTGCTTATCCAGTCTATTAGATGCTCTTGGCAGAAAGCAAACTAAAGTACATATGTACATTTGCCCCTACAATTGATAATTGTCATTCTGTAAATGAATGTGTAAGTATATCTTCTACTGCAAGAGTGTATAATTGGTTAAGAGAAACGCTGATTAGATATAATAAAATGATACTTTAATTACAGTAATTCCTAACAAAACAATAAAGAAATGATATGATTAAATCATATTAATAAGAGGTGTGTTTATGCAAAGAATCATCAATTCAATTATAAATAATAATAAAGAAATATTTGGAGAAAATCCAATTATCTCAAAAATAAATGTTGGATTTACAAATACAGTTTATAATATAAATGATTCATTTATCCTTAAGATATGTACTAATTTAAATAATGAAAAGAATTTTCAAAAAGAAATTAATTTTTATAATTCAAATATAGATAACACTCTGATTCCAAAATTATATTATGCTAGTACAGATAAGAGAGAAATCCCATATTATTATGAAATTTTAGAAAAAGTGAATGGTATTTCTTTATATAATACTTGGCATACACTTTCTGAAGAACAAAGAGAGGAAATAATAAGACAATTATGTACTGCACTTAAGCAAATTCATTTAAATAAAGGTGAAAAATACGATTGGATTAATTATTTAAAAACTCAGTTTACCATGTTATATTCTAAAGCCCAAAAACTTGACATTTTTAATGAAGAAGAGCAACATCTTATTGATCATGCATATTCAAAATATAAGAAGTATTTAGAAAGCAAAGACTTTGTTTTAATTCATAATGATTTACATTTTGATAATATTTTCTATAATAATGGAAAAATAAAATTGATTGATTTTGAAAGATCAATGTATGCTCCTAAAGATTTTGAATTAGATATTTTTTATAGAATGGTTAGAAAACCATGGAAATTTGCTAGTAAGGAAACAGAAAACTATACAGATGCAAGTGATTATGCAAATATAAAATTATATGTTCAAAAATACTATCCTGAATTAGTCGAAATTCATTATCTCGCACAAAGATTGGCTATTTACGATATGGTATATTTTTTAGAACAGCTTGTTGAATACCCTAAATCTAAAGAATTAAAAGATGATGTGATTCGTGCAACAAAAATAGTAGTATTAAAAGATGAATTACATTTTGAAGATTTAAAGAATGATTCACAATTAATGGATTATATGAATATAAATATTGAATATGGTTGGATAGACAAATTTGGTGAAAAACATTTGAATAATCTTAAAGGATTTAGGGAAAATTACAAAATTAGTTCAATTGATGAGATAATTAAAACTGGCATTGGTACATGTATTGAGCAAGCAAAATTAATAAAATTTTTCTTTGATAATATAGGTTTGGAAAATAGGTTATATTGTTATAGAAGATATGAAACAGAAGAAAATTTTGATAAGGATGTTAGAATGCATTGTTTTGTATTATTTCGTTATCAAGATAATTGGTATCATTTTGAACACGCTAATTCTAAAAAAAGAGGCATTCATAAATATGGTTCACCAGAAGATGCTATTAATGCTGAGATAGATAGACATGATGAAAATGATATTAGAGAATTGGTGGAAATACCCAGTATCCCAGATGGATTAACTTTTAAACAATTTAATCAATATGTAAATACTTTTGCACCTATTTCAACCTATGAATCACAGAAAAAAATATAAATATTTTTGAGCAAGAAATTTCTCTTTTTTGTTTTATGTTAAGTTTAACATCATTTGTTGTCTAAATTTAGAAGAATTAAATCAAAATAATAGTTTACTACAAATAATTCCTAACAAAAAAGGATCAAACCTTGATAAAGAAAACCTAACATTACTATCAATAAATGTTTAAAATATGATAAAATTGTAGTAACAGTTATTTAAATTACAGATTGGGCGGATATGTATGCTTAATTAGAGAGGAATCAATATTTATGCTAGAGAAAAGTAATATACAAATAATTGAAGAAATTAATGATGAATTTAATAACAAGCCAATAGGTATTATACTTTGATATGCTTTAGGTGGATTATCTAATAATGTATTTACATCAACTTATACTTATTATATTCCAAATAAAGAACAGCTAATTAACGAAGTTGAAAAAGTATTGAATGAAAATAAATGATTATATACGTTTAATTAATTAGAAGGAGCGATTTATGGAAGAAATTAAACTATCCCAAATTAATGATGAAAATTTAATAGATGAACAAATTGATAATATTGTTTATTCGGATATAGAAGATGACGGATTATCTTCAGAATATGGTTTTGTTTTTGGAAATAGTATGCTAATAAATGAAAGAGTAAATACTTCTGTAGAGGCTTATAAAAAAGGTAGAATAAAAAAAATAATATTTATGGGTGGAGCAAATGGAGTTAGTAATCAAGATAATTCTACAATACCAGAAGCAATAAAAATGAAAGAATTAGCATTATTACTAAATGTAAATGAAGATGATATATTAATAGATGATACTTCTAATAATACTTTTGAAAATATAGAAAATGCTATGAAATTATTACCAAACAATATTAATCATATATCTATTATTACAAGTGAATTTCATTTGAAAAGATGTTATGCAATATTAAAGAAAAATTATCCAAATATTTCAGTTACAATGATTCCTTCAAAAGATGGTTTTTCTGATAGAGACAATTGGTTTTTATCGGATAATTCATGGAATTCTGGAAGAAGTCTTGCAACTTATGAAGCACATTTATTAGTGAAATACGCAAAAGAAAATAAAATTTATGATTTAGAAATTAGAAATTTAAATAAAGAAAGAAAGAAGGTATTAAATGAAATTACTATATGCTACAAATAATAATTCAAAAGTTTATAATATGCGTAGAAGACTAGAAAATATTCCAATTGAAATAATAACACCTAAAGAGCTTGGAATTAAAGTTAATGTCATAGAAGATGGAAAAACAGCAGTAGAAAACGCAATTAAAAAAGCCCAGGCATATTATGAAGAAACGAAAATACCTACTATTGCTGGTGATTCGGGACTTTTTATAGATGGTATTCCTAGTGATAAACAACCAGGATTATTTGTAAGAAGAGTTAATGGTAAAGTTTTATCAGATGATGAAATGATAGAATATTACACAAAATTAATAGAATCTATTGGTGGAAAGACTACAGGTTATTATGTTACAGGACTCGCTTTAATAACGGAACATGGAATGTTTACTACTGAAATAAGTGAAGATAATTTTATATTATCTTCAACAATTTCTAATAATAATCACCGTGGAAATCCTCTCGATGTAATGACTATAGATCCTGTTTCAAAAAAATTTTATACTGATATGACAGATGAAGATTTTAAAAGTTTAGGACACGTTTTTGATAAAGAGTGCGTTAAATTTCTTGAAGAAAATCTTCTTGATGAAAGTAAAAAATTGCAGAAAATATAATAATTTTGGTACAGAAATGTGCTTTTTTTATTTTATGTTAGACTTAACATAATTTGTTATCTAAATTTAGAAAGGAGATGAGTTTTATTAATTATTTCTTTAAAATAGTCGTGCCACAATTATTAGAATATTTTAAAGAAAATGCAAAGGATGTTCCTTATTTATTGTTATCAGAAGTATTAATTAATAATAAGAAATATGAAAAAGAAGTTAAAGAAATGATTGAAAAATCTGAGGAAATTAGTAAAAAATTTATATAATCTCATCAGTAAAATAGAATAAATTTTGTAACAGATGTAAAAATCAGATAAAAAAAGAGGAAAAGGTGTGTACAGAAATATAATTTAAATTTTTTCTTCTTTTTAAACACACGACAAAAAGATGCAATTTTGCATTTTTTTTGAAAATATAGTAATTTCAAAGAACAACAAATAGTATATAATTAAGGTAATCTTAATTGAATTTTGTGATTCAGATTAAGAGATTTGAATGTTGAAGTAAGTGCTTTTTTAATTAGATCGCTTACTTCATTTTTTGTTGTCATTAAACCAATAATTAGGATATTACCATAATTTAGTAAGTTAAGAAGTGTATGAGCAAACTAGATAATTAAATATAAATTCTTTGTTCCATTACTACAACCACCTTTATTATGAACATTATACTAAAAAATCGTTGCGAAGAAAATTCATTCTATTTTACTGTAATTTCATTTACCTGCTTGTATCAAATAATATGTTTTGATACAATTGACTTATAATTAAAAAAGTAAAAATAGAAATGGAGGTTCATTATGGAAGTAGTGTATTTAGGTGGGGCTGGCGAAGTAGGAGCAAGTTCAATATTGTTAAAAATTGATGGAAAAAATATTTTGCTAGACTCTGGTATTCGTCAAAATAAAAATAAGGATAAACTACCAGATTTTAATTTAATAACATCATTTGGTGGACTTGATGCAATAATTATAAGTCATGCACATATGGATCATATAGGCTCTCTTCCTTTAATTTCTAAAGAATATCCTAAAGCTAATATTTATATGAATCAAATGAGTCTTGATTTAACTAGAGTTCTTTTATATGATTCACTTAAAATCATGAACTATAATGAAGGAGAGATACCTATATTTAATGAAGAAGATGTATTAAATATGTTAGATCGAGTTAAAATAGTTCCTTACCAAAAAGAGGTGGAAATATGTAGCTCTATCCATCTAACCTTTTATATGGCAGGCCATATTGCAGGTGCAAGTTGCGCTTATTTAAAAACAAACGAAGGAAGTGTATTTTATACAGGGGACTTTTCATTAACTAATGCACATACAATTAATGGAATGTCTATTCCAAAACTGAGACCAGATGTTATAATATCGGAAACCACTTATGGAGATAAATTGCATTCTAATCGGGAAGTAGAAGAACAAAGATTAGTTGAAAAGGTAAGTCAAATACTTTCCAATAAAGGAAAAATACTAATTCCTGTTTTTGCCTTAGGAAGAAGTCAGGAAGTTCTTTTAATATTAAAAAAAGCAATAAATAAAAAACAACTCCCCAATACCCCTATTTATGTAGATGGTATGGTTCAAAATATAAATGCAGTATTTGAAAGAAATCCACTATACTTAAAAGAAAGTTTAGGTAAAAAAATACTTAGAGAAAAAGAAATATTTTATGACAAAAATGTATGCAGAGTACTTGATGATACAATGCGTCAGAAAATTGTTGAAGATACTACACCGAGTATAATTGTTTCTTCTTCTGGTATGCTCATGGGAGGAAGAAGTGAATATTATGCAAGTAAATTAGTAGAAAATAGTAACAATGCAATTTTACTAACAGGCTATCAAGATGAAGAATCTAATGGCCGAATTCTCTTAAATCTAATGAATGAAGAGAAAGAAAAACGAAAATTAAAACTAGACGGCAAAGTTTATTCTGTCAATTGTGAAGTTGATATAATCGGTCTTTCTGCCCATGCTGATAAACAAGAAATTAAAAATGTGATAACAATGTTGAAGCCAAAAAATATAATTCTAGGACATGGCGAAGCTAACGTTATAAGCTCTTTTGCAAAAGATTTACAAACATCTATTAATGCATCTATTTATGTTCCAAATATAGGAGAATGTCTTAAAATAGAAGTGCGTAATCCACGAAAGCAAATCGATAAAAAGATTGAATTCTTATACTCTCAAGATGGATCTATGAAAGATTTTTATCAATTTATAAAGGAACATTATCAAAATAGACTATTTACTAAAGAAGATTTATCTTATATATATTATGGGAAAGATATTAGTGAAGAAGAAGTTTTGACATTTACTAAACAATTGATAGAATCTGTCTACTTTACTCAAGATTCACATCGATATTTCTTATTTAAAATTGCTGATGAATTAGATATTATTCAAAATGAAAAAAAGGAAGTAACAAATCAAGATTTAGAAGAAAAATTAGTCGATATGATTAAATCTTATCCCTACAAGAAAATAAGTTTTTATCGTCCTGAAAAGAAAATAGTTGTAACATTTGATTTTCCACGAGTTATTGATCATTCTTTTGAAAAGATTTGTACCGATTTTTATAATAGTACAGGCTTTCAAGTAGAGAAAAATAATAATATTAATAATTTAGCATGTGAAATGGTAATTAAAGAAGAAGTTGGATGTGAAAATATTGATAAAATCTCCTATCTTCCTTTAGAAGATAAATTTAAAGTAAAGGTTTTTAAGGAAATAAATTGTATAGACAACATTCGTAAAAGAATTGGTTATGATATTGAGTTCATACTCACAGAAAAAAAGAAAGAGATATCTATTAATAAAATGATTAAAGGAGAAAAGATGGAACAAAATGCGGCAATGTTATATATAGACCAATTTTTTCCCAGTAAAGACCAAAAACCATATAAGAAAAGTCTAAAAAATGGTAATATTGTATTATCTTTTATAACATACGAGATTGGATTAAAATATAAGGAAGAACTTACTAAATTAGAAGAAACAATTGGTTACAATATAGAACTAAATAAGAATGCAAATATGTCCCTCATTTTCAGTGAATTAACTTCCCTTTTAAATAAATTTGATATTTGTAAAATTAAAAATCCCTCTTATTTACCAAATGAAAATAGAGTCAGCATAAAAATAGAAAAATGTGATGATAATAAAATAAACGATTTAAAACAAGAATTTTATAATATGGTCGGCTTAGAACTAAAAATAGAAATTTAAAAAATAATAGGAAAAGAGTCATTTGATAACAATGACTTTTTCTGTTATAAAAACTATTCAATTATTTTGATTACTTCATCCGTTATTAATACTGCTTGATTGTCCGTTAAATAAATAGGCCCTTCATTTCTTACAACCCCACTTTCTGTTCCTTTGTCAAAATGTACACCTAATTTATTTTTTATAAAATCTAACCCATTTTCATATTCCCCACTTGCTGCAACACTTCCTGCACTAACACCAATATAGATACCACCATTTTTAATAAATGCATTGACACGATTTTTAAAACCAACTTCCCTTATACGATTCACTAGATAAGTAGTATTCCCACCACAAACATAAATAACATCATACTTCTTTATTTCTTCAAACTCTATCAATTTATGCATATCATACACAGTAATATTTTCCTTCAAAATGCCACAATTTAATAAATCTTCTAAACATTTAGGCAGTACCATAATTGCATCTGGCTCTACTGCTGCTGTTGTAATAAATAACGCCTTTATATCTCTAGCTTCTTTATCTATGAGTTCCATAAACTCTTCTTCAATTCTTTTGTTTTCAAAACCTGCACTAGTTAACAAAATTTTCTTCATAACATCTCTCCTATTCCCCAATAGCATCAATACTCTCTATTCCTAGGTTTTTACATTCTATCATAACCCTATCCTTTTCCTCTTGATTGCCAATTGTATAGCTTAATATCTTATCTTTAAAAACAATATACTTTGTATTTCCATGTTTAAAATCAACATACCAATTACCAGATGTTGTTACATCCCTTTTTAAATTCTGGGCAAATCTATGAGGTAAATCTGTGGCAGAAGAAGTGAAGTACAAAGCTGTCCAATATTTAGGAATCCCATCTGTTTTCCACAATTCCACTTTATTGATATTTAACAAATCTAATATTCCTTCATCACTGATACTTTCTTTAATTAATAATCCCTCATAATAGCCATCTACATTCGTAATCACTTCTTTATGACAAGATTTATTTTGAACAATCATATCTATATTCAAATCTTCTTTAATTAAAGTATCAACAGAAACAGAAAAGAGATGACTTAATATAATCAATTTATCTATTTCGGGATAAGCTTTATTTGCCTCCCACTTCGATATTGCCTGTCTACTTACCCCACATTTGAAAGCTAATTCCTCCTGACTATAATTGTACTTTTTTCGAAGTAATTGTATCTTATCTGATAGTTTCATAGTACCTCCTTATTACCTCTATTTTAAAATATATAAAAAAAAAGTGCAACCAACTTATCCTTTCTTTTTGTAAACTAAAGGTTACCAAAGTGATAGAATTACACATGATAAAATAAATGTTATTTTAAATGAAAAAACAAATGGAATATGGTACAATAAGGATAGAAAAAAAATGATGGATACAAAGAATGGATAGTTTCCTAAATCACCATAGAAAATTAGAAAAGAGGTCGTCTATGAAAGAGAGAATTGCACATTTAAATACTACTGTTTGTTACTTAAAAAAAGAGAATAAAGTATTAATGATTAAGTTTTCTAAGAAATGGGGGAAAGTATATGCTCCTCCTGGAGGAAAATTTGAAACTGGTGAATCACCATTAGACTGTATCATTAGAGAATTTAAAGAAGAAACTGGCTTAACTTTAATTAATCCAAAACTACAAGGAATTTCATATTGGCATGACTCTTATGAGGGAATTATATTTGTCTATACTGCAACCGAATTTGAAGGAAATCTATGTTTAAATTCTTCTGAAGGAACATTAGAATGGATTAAAATGGATGACCTATTAACAATCAAACAGTTTGAACAAAATGAAAAATTTACACCCTATTTATTTAAAAATCAATTATTTGAAGGCAAGTTTTTATTAGATGATAAATGTAGTGTTTTACAATATGATATTAGAAAAATGTAGGTGGTAAAAATTAAAAAAGCATATTCACAAATCTTTATTAAAATTGTGATATAATAACATAAATTTTATAAGGAAGTGTTGTACAAATGAATGAAGATAAAATAAAAGAAACACTAAACTATTTTTACAAACTAGAATTTTTCTCTCCCTATACCCCAACAGGACAAAAAATTTATGATTCTGAAAGAAAAGATAACAAACAGACTTATTACACAAAGAAACAAACAGAAAGCGAATATAACTATATTTATTATATAGGGGACTTTTACTATGAAAATGCTATTAGTCAAATTAGAGAATTAACAAAAGACGCATATAATGAAACTTCCAGTACAGCAAAAAGTTGTATTTTTGGTTTCAAATTAGATGAAGAAAAGCAATATATAGCAGGAACATTTTCTATATGTCGTTTTATTTATGCAGTACATAAAATATTAAAGGAACAAAACGTCGACTTATCTTTTAATGAAGAGGAAATTAGTAAAATAGAAAAAGCAATTGAAACAAAATTAATCACATATACAACTTTTAATCAAGATAAAATAATAAAGATTTTTGAAATGGTTATGAAAAATTTTCCATGCATCAAGGAAGATTGCAATCCTCATATACAAATATATCAAGAAAAACAAAAGAAAAAAGAAGATATGGAGGAAGGACCTTCTATTTTATCTAGTTTCTATTTAGAAGATTTAAAAAAATTGAAAGAAAATCCTTCCTCAAAAATACAAAAATTTCTTTGTTTACATAAAACAAAAGAAATCGAAATAGACAAAAATGTAGAAGAACTTAAAAAAGTTTTATCTCCCAAAAACTATCCACTTGGAAAATGGCCGAGTAAATATCATCCTTCTTTAATGCAACAAGTTTCCATCAATCTTTTTACACATGGAAAATTACCTACAGATATTTTTTCTGTAAATGGTCCTCCAGGAAGTGGGAAATCGACATTAATCAAAGAAATTGTTGCTTCCTTAATTGTAGAAAGGGCAATAAAAATGTGCGATTATAAACATCCAGATGATGCATTTACTAAAGAAGACATTATGGATTCAAATAATCGTTATTATCAACATTTTTATAGATTATCCCCTTCTTTAGCGCACTACAGTATTTTAGTTGCATCAAACAACAATACAGCTGTAGAAAATATTTCTCTAGAACTTCCAAAAGCAGATCCTGTTGCTTCTAATAATACTTTAACAGATCTTTTTGATATAAATAAAAATCAAGAAATTTATTTTACATCACTTATAAATAACGCAGAATCTGACGACAAAAAGTGGGGGTACATTTCAGCTCGGCTTGGAAAGAAAAATAATATTAATGAATTCTTATCTACAATATGGTTTGGAAATAATCATAAGGTCCCTTTAAAAGAATTCAAAGAGACAAATCCGATTTCTTTTTCTACTTGTAAAAAAACTTTTCTAGATAAATTACAAGAAGTAAAAACATACCAAGAATTTTTAGAATCAATTCAAAATGATGTATTTGTTTTAGAAGAAATAAAGGAAAACTTAAAGAAATTAGAAAATCAAAAATTAGAAGAACAACTTACGTTAAATACTATTGAAGAAAAACATAAAAATTTAAAAAAAGAAATTGAAAAAAATACGCATACGGTAGAGAAATATGAAACACTCATTCATGACACAAAAAAGAAAATGTCATGGTTTCAAAAAATCATATGTTTCTTATTTAAGAAAAGTTCTAATTCTTTAAAAATCAAAGAATTAAATAAAAAAATAGAAGAAAACCAAGATACTATTTTTCAATTAAAGTTACAAATTATTCCTTTAGAAGAACAAATAGAAATACAAAAAGATAAAATAGATTCGCTAATACAAAAAAGTAAAGAATTAGAAATGAAAAAAAATACTTTTGAACAAGAAATAAAAGATTGTAAAGAAAAAGAGGGGATTATGATTGCTGATTCTATCTTTTATGAAAACATTTCATTAAATAAAGAAGCTCAAGAATCATGCCCTTGGACAAATACGACATATGATACTTTAAGAGAAGAATTATTTGCCTATGCACTTCAACTACAAAAAGCATTCATTCTAAATTCTGATTGTTTCTATAAAAATATACACTTACTTGTCAATATTTTAAATGGTAGTTGTGAAGCAAGTATTAAAAAACAAGTATATAAAGAAGCTCTATCCACATTATTCCTGTTTGTTCCTGTCATATCAACAACCCTAGCCTCTGTACAAAAATTTCTAGGTGATATTGAGGAAGATGACTTAAGTTACTTAATCATTGATGAAGCAGGACAAGCTACGCCATCTTCAGTTCTTGGTGCTATTAACCGCTTTCAAAAAACAATTTTACTAGGAGATCCTTTTCAAATTGAACCTGTAACAACTATACCTAAAGAACTGTATCGTATTTTAGATCACGAAAAAAAAGTTTGTTCCATTTTTCATGATAGCACTTTAAGTGCACAAATCGTAGCAGATTATCAAAATTGTTATGGAACAAAAAAAGATGATTTATGGATAGGATGTCCATTAATTATCCATCGAAGATGTATAGAGCCTATGTTTTCAATAGCAAATGAAATTGCTTATAATAATAAAATGATTTGCTCAACTATTGATAAAAGTGATAAAGTAAAATTATCTATGAAGAAATCTTGTTGGCTCGATATTAGAGGAAATGAGTTTATAAAAAGAAATCATTTCATACAAGAACAAGCAGATAAATTACTTGAATTAGTCATAAATGCTATAAAAATAAATGATAATAAGTTTCCTAATCTCTATATAATTACTCCTTTTAAAACAGTTGCTGAAAAAACAAAAGAATTTTTATTAAAAGAACTTAATAAACAGAGATTAAACTATTCTTCAAAAGAAATAGAAGATTGGCTTGAAAAAAATTGTGGAACTATTCATACTTTTCAAGGAAAAGAAGCAAATGAAGTCATTGTTGTTTTGGGATGCGATGATAAGAGCAAGCAAGCTGTATCTTGGGCCGCTAAAACGCCAAATATTTTAAATGTTGCTGTTTCTAGAGCAAAATACAGAATAATAATTATTGGTGATAAGGATTTATGGAATGTTCCTTATTTTAATACCGCATATTCTCTCTTAAAATAATTTATGTTATAATAACAAGAGAATTGTACATTATTCAGCTCTATCCTAGATAATTCATGAAATAAATCTATACTTAAAACAATAAATCATTTCCAATTACGTCATGAATAAACAAAGATAGAGTGTATTATAATTTATGAAAGGAAGAAAATATAGATCGTCAAAATAAATTGACATCGATTTCGTCAAATTAAAATATAGCAGATTTTTATGCCGAGAAAATCCATTGACAATAGGCGATTATTATTCGTAAATGCTCTAAAGCTAACAATTTAAAGAATTGTTAGCTTACCCTTTAAAAGAATAATAATCGGGTTCCTGTTGTCATATGGAGGAATTGGAATAAAATCCTTACAATTTAATTTGACGAAAAATGCCATTTTTTTGATAAATTAAAGTGCAGATCTATAAGAAAACTATGGAAAAGAAAGTCATTTTAGTCACTGGGGGGGGAAGAGGTATAGGTAAAGCCATATGTACAGATTTCGCCCAACATGGATATCTTGTTGTAGTTAACTACCTAACAAGTGAAAAAGAAGCTTATGCATTAAAAGAAGATTTGGAAAAAAAATACTCTACACAAGTTCTTCCATTAAAAGCAGATATTACAGATGAAAAACAGGTAAAGCATATGATAAATACAATTGTAAATACTTTTGGACAAATTGATGTTCTTGTTAACAATGCAGGAATTGCGATTGATAAAGAGTTTGATGATAGAACTATAGAAGATTTTAAGAAAACATTAGAAACCAATTTAATCGCGCCTTTTATCGTAAGTAGATGTGTAGGAAAAGAAATGTTAAAAAGAAAATGTGGCAAAATCATTAACATTTCTAGTACAAATGGAATTAATTCCTTCTTCCCTACAAGTATTGATTATGATGCATCTAAGGCAGGATTAATAAACCTTACACACAATTTAGCACTTCAATATGCTCCCTATATTAATGTAAACTGTGTTGCTCCTGGCTGGGTAAATACAGATATGAATAAAGAACTGCCACCAGATTTAATTGAAGAGGAAATAAATAAAATCTATAAAAAGAGATTTGCTGAACCAGAAGAAATTGCAAAGATGGTTTATTTTCTAGCAAGTGATAATGCATCTTTTATCAATGATGAAGTTATCAAAATTGATGGTGGATATTAAAGAATTAGAATGAAAGGATGATTACAATGAACCTATTTGATTATAAAGATTTGATAGATGGTAAACCTATACACATTGCAACTGTTAATAAAGAGAATAATCCCAATTTAGCAGTTGCTTCAGATGTAAAAATTATTGATAATAATAAGCTTGTCATATCAGTTAATGAGATGATAAATACACAAGAAAATATAAAAAGCAATCCTAATGTGGTCATAACTGCTTTTGACCAGGATTACAAAGGATTAAGAATATTTGGAACTGCTGAATATTTTGAAACAGGCGAGTACTATGATATCTGCCAGAAAACTTTTTTTGGAAATGGTGAAATCTCACCATTTGGTGCAACTAAACCAAAAGGGGCTATCCTCGTTACAATTAAAAACATGGCTAAATATGTATAAATATTTATAATATACATAATATTGAGTTAAACTAGAAAATATTTGAACTAAAAAACTAATTTCTGCGTAAAATAAACTCAATTCAGATTTTTTATAATGAAAATGAGAAAAGGTATACTACCTTTTTTCTTTGCTTATCTTTAACAATTCATGTAATCTCCCCTTTTAAGATTAAAACCACATATTTTGTAATTTCTACCTCATTTTTTCACGTCTATTTTTACACTAATAAAAGTGACTTTCCTTTTTATCTTTGTTATAATTGAAATAAATCTTTTATAGAATGCTCTATAAATTAAAAATAAAGGAGTGATAAAAAATGCGAAAATTAATAATATTGCGAGGAGCAATGGGTGCTGGAAAAAGTACCTTTGTAAAGAAACATAATTTAGAGCGGTTTACTTTATGTGCTGATGAAATCCGTCTACTATTAAATGCACCCGAATTAACGACCTCCTACTCTGAAGCCATACCTCAATTTAATAATAAAAAAGTGTGGGATTTTTTATATACTTTATTAGAGGAAAGAATGCGAAAAGGAGAGTTTACTATTATTGATGCTGTTCATGCAAAAAAAGAAGATCTAATGGTTTATAAAAAATTAAGTGAAAAATATAGATATCGTCTTTACATTTTAGATTTCACAAACATACCAAAGGAGGAAGCATATAAAAGAAATCAAAATAGAGAAAACTATAAAATTGTTCCTAAAGAAGCCATTGACCGTGTATACAAAGCTTTCACAAAGGAAAAAATACCTAACTGTTTTCAAATTATTGAACCCACTCAATTCAATTCCATAATTACCTCAACCCCAAGAGACTTCAATCACTTTAAAAACATACATATTATTGGTGATATTCATGGATGTTTTACTGCCTTAAATAACTACTTCAATCAAAACCCTATCCGTGAAGAAGATGCTTATATTTTTCTAGGAGATTATTTTGATAGAGGAATCGAAAATCAACAAGTATTCAACTTTCTTAACCAATTAATGGAAAAAGAGAATATGTTCTTTTTAGTGGGAAATCATGAAGATAAATTATATAAATATGCATGTGGAGATGCTTTTACATTCGATTACGATATAAAAAATACTATTCAAGAATTTGAACAAAATAGTATAACAAAAACAGATATACGAGGATTTGTAAAAAAGCTTTCACAAATTGTTTATCTATCCTTTCGTGGAAAGGTATACATAATCAATCATGGAGGAATTCCGTACTTTCCTAAATTACCACTTGACTATTATAGGACAAATTCATTTATCTATGGTGTAGAACCTTATGAAATAGATATCGATAAACTTTATCATAACTATATGGAAAAGGAGGAAAAGAAAATATACCAAATTCATGGACATAGAAATTATTATAAAATTGGTATAGATACCTATCCTTATTCCTACAACCTAGAAGGAGATGTAGAACATGGAGGATTTCTTAGAATTCTAACCTTAAATGATAATGGTACATATAGTTATACAACCATTAAAAATGATGTATACAATCAAAATCTAATAGAAGAAACAAATGTATATAATTTAATCCAAACCCTTCGTAAAAATAAATATGTATATGAAAAGGAATTAGGAAATAATATTTCTTCCTTTAATTTTACAAAAGAGGCATTTTATCACCATATCTGGGATACAGTCACGACACGTGCTAGAGGATTATTTCTAGACACAAATAAAAATAAAATAATCGCTAGAAGTTACGATAAATTCTTTAAACTAAATGAAAGAAAAGAAACAAATTTAGAAGAATTAGAAAATAATTTAATATTTCCTGTACAAGCCTATTTAAAATATAATGGATTTCTAGGAATATTATCTCAAATAGATGGAGAACTATTCTTTGCATCAAAATCAACAAATACAGGAGATTATGTGGATTATTTTAAAACAATTTTTTATAATTCATTGACTAAAAAACAGGTAGAAGCAATACGTAAAAAATTAATAGACGAAGAAGCCTCTATGGTATTTGAAGTGATTGATCCAATTCATGACCCTCATATTATTAAATATGAAGAAGCTAAACTCGTTTTATTGGATATTATTTATAATAAGACCGCCTTTACTAAAATGGATTACAACTCTTTAAGAAAATTCGCTGAACTAAACAAAATTGAAGTCAAAAAACTATATTGCGTAATTGATACAATAACTGAGTTTCAGTCTTTAATTTCAAAGATAAGTGATGTAAATTTCAAAATAAATGATGATTTTTTTGAAGGATTCGTATTCGAAGATGTCAAAAGTTTTATGTTAAAAGTAAAATCAGCGTATTATGATGAATGGAAATGTTTACGAAATCGAATGGAAAATGCAATTTTAAACAATAACTTTACAACTAAAGGAAAAAATGCATTAGAAAACAACTTTTTATCTTATCTAGAAAAAAAGTACAAAAACCAAGAAATAGATAGCAAAACAATAAATATTATTCATGAAAGAGATTGCTTTTTAGAAGAATTCAACCAATCCACGTCATGTAAAGAAAACCCTCTGTAAAATTTCTCTTTCTTTACATAATTTGACAAAAAAATTTATTTTTAAAAAAAACATTATGAAACATCACTATTCTATACAATTACTATTTTTGTAACTACTTTTATTAGAAGAATATGATTTCATTTATTTATAATTTTTTTCTTCTTTACTGTCTAGTCCTAGAAATTCATTTGCCAAATGCATAAAAAATGTGCTATAATGTCTGTAGTTGTTTTTTAATTGAATAAATCCTTATCTTTTTAAGGATTTATTTATTCTATAGAAAAGGATGCGATTTATGACTTACACAGATATTGAAGGAAAGGAAAAAATACCAGAATTAATGCTAAAATATGAATTTGCTTTAAATATATTAGAAACACATTTAAATATTTTAATTAAAGAATTCTCTTTTTCTCATGGCTATAATCCTGTCGAACATGTAAAATCGAGAATTAAGGAAGAAAACAGTGCACTAAAAAAATTGGAACAAAAGGGATATGAACCTACATATTATAATATAGCCAATCATCTTCATGACATGATTGGAGTTCGAATTGTTTGTTCATTCCTATCTGATGTTTATGATATAGTTGATTTAATCAAATCATCTCCACAATTTAAACTTAAAGAAGAAAAAGATTATATAGAACACCCAAAAGAATCAGGATATATTAGTTATCATCTTCTTGTTTTGGTTCCTATCTACTTAAATGATACAATTGAATATGTAGAAGCGGAAATTCAAATTCGCACTATGGCAATGGATTTCTGGGCAAGTCTAGATCATAAAATTCAATATAAATTTTCAAAAACATTACCTAATGAAATTAGTGAAAAGTTATATGATTTCTCTTTAGAGATTAATGATTTAGATCGACGAATGAACCTTTTAAATAATATTGTTAAACGATATGAAGAAAAATAAAAATGTATAAGAATTTTATACATTTTTTTGTTTTGCTTGATGAATCGAAGACGCTACAATTGTAGCTTCCCCCACTGCTGTTGTTAATTGATAAATGTCTTTCTTTATTGCATCTCCACAGGCATAAACACCTTTAATTTTTGTTTCCATATCTTTATCCACTAAAATAAATCCATCTTCTGTATAAATAGAAGGATCATCTATATCAATAAAAACAGGATCCATTCCTATATAAATGAAAAGTCCATCAGTAGGAATGTTCTTTTCTTCTTCCATTTGTACTATATGAATAGAAGATAATGTACCTTCTTTTTGTTCTAATGAAGTAATCAAACTATTATAATGAATATGCACATTTGGTAATTTTTCTATTTTCATAGTTAAATGTTGATTGGCTCTAAAGGAATCTTTTCTGTGAATTACATGAACCTCTTTTGCAAGGTGAGCTAAATAAAGAGCTTCTCCAATCGCACTATTTCCTCCACCTACCACACTGACGATTTTATTTTTAAAAAAAGGTCCATCACAAGTAGCGCAGTAACTAATTCCTCTTCCTATTAATTCTTCTTCTAATTCTAATCCTAACTTTCTAGGATTTCTTCCCGTTGCTAAAACAAGCATATCAGCATAAATAATGTCACTACTTGTTTCTATCATTTTTATTTCTTTTGTTTCAATTTTTTCTACTGAACTAAATAAAAATGGAATCTCTAACTTTTTCGCTTGTTCATACAAATGAAAAGAAAAATCTGGACCTTTTATTTCCTCAAATCCTGGATAATTCTCAATTGTTCCTATTTTATTCAATTGTCCTCCCGGATAATTTTTTTCAATAATTAAAACATGATATCCATATCTTTTTAAATAAATTGCTGTCGTAATGCCCGCAATACCAGCACCAATTACAACAACATCATATTTTTTGTTCATTTTTTCGATCCTTTCTTGTATATAACAAAATACCAATACCTATAACAATCATAAGAATAGATACAAGTTGTGCTACACGGATAGGTCCCATCATTAAACTATCTTGTCTAAGTGATTCAATCCAAAATCTTCCAATACCATAATTTATGATATATAAAGCGCTTGTAGTCCCTTGAACATGACTTTTTTTCTTAACAATAAGTAGTATAATTAATCCAACTATATTCCATAATGATTCATATAAAAAAGTTGGTTGATAATAAGTTCCATCAATAACCATGCCTTTAATAATAAATTCTGGTAGATGAAGGGAGTGTAAAAAAGCATAAGTTGTTTCAGGACCATAAGCTTCTCCATTAAAGAAGTTTCCCCATCTTCCTAAAATTTGTCCTAAAATCAATGAAATTACTAATAAATCTGTCATCTTAAAAAAAGGAATTTCTTTTTTCTTTGTATAAAAATAAGTAAATATTGATCCTATTAAAATACCTCCGTGTATAGCAAGTCCCCCTTCCCATACACGAAATATGGCAAGTGGATCTTGTATATAATAATTAATTTCAAAAAGAACATAGTATATCCTTGCACCAATTAAAGAAATAGGAATTAGATAACATGCATAATCATATATAATACTCTTACTAATCCCTTCTTTTTCAGCTTGTTTTAGAAGTAAAAAGAAACCGAGAGAAAATGCGATAAGTAAAATAAAGGAATACCAATATATATGGATATTTCCAAAACTAAACAAGATTGGATTCATGTCTATCTCCTTTTAATAATGGCTGAATAATAATCTGATCCGTTAAAACGTTTAAAATGGAAATTAAGGAAGCTACAATAAAACTCATAATCAAGCCATTGATATTAAAATGCACTCCATAAAGAATATCAACTATATTTAAAATGATAACATTAATAAATGGATAGAATATACCTAGTGTCATTGCTGTAATGGGAAGTGTCAAAGAAAATAAAAGTGGCTTTACAGTTTTATTTAGAATATAAATGGTAAGAGAAACTAGGAATGCCCATAAACCATAAAGGCTAGTATCAATTTGAATTGTATGTTTAAAAATATAAGATAATAAGATTAAAATTAGTGTATAACAAATAATGTAAATTAAACTGTCAAAAACTTTCTGATAAAATTTTTTCATTTTTCACTCACCTTTCATTTCAAATAGTATATCTCTTAATTCAGTAGCTCGCTCGAAATCTAATTCTTTGGCTGCTTGTTTCATCTCTTCTTCAATTTTATTGATCATATCCATCTTTTCTTGCTTTGTCATTTTTATTGGTTTTTCTTCCTCTATTTCTTTGTTATTACTAATAACCTCTCTGATTTCTTTTATGATTGTTTGTGGTGTAATATGATTCTTTTCATTATATTCCATTTGTATATTTCTTCTTCGTTCTGTCTCTTTCATTGCTTTTTCCATGGATTCACTTATTCCATCTGCATACATAATAACATGTCCACTCGCATTACGAGCCGCTCTTCCAATCGTTTGGATTAAACTTCTTTCACTTCGTAAGAAGCCTTGTTTGTCTGCATCCATTATAGCAATTAAACTGACTTCTGGAATATCAATACCCTCTCTTAATAAGTTTATTCCAACAACAACATCATATTTTCCAAGTCTTAAATCTCGAATAATTTTAAGACGTTCTAATGTCTTTACTTCACTATGTAAATAAGCGACTTTTATATCAATTTTCTTTAAATACGTTGTAAGTTCTTCAGCCATACGAATAGTTAAAGTCGTTATTAAAACTCTTTCGTTTTTTTCAATACGAGTATGTATCTCATTAATTAAATCATCAATTTGTCCATTTGTTGGTCTTACATCAATTGTTGGATCTAAAAGACCTGTTGGTCTTATGATTTGTTCTACTATATGCTTTGATTTTTCTAGTTCATAATCCCCTGGTGTTGCAGATACACAAATAACTTGATTGATTTTATCCTCAAACTCCTCAAAACGAAGTGGTCGATTATCCTTCGCACTTGGAAGACGAAATCCGTAATCTACTAAAACTTGTTTTCGTGCTTGATCCCCATTATACATTCCCCTTACTTGAGGAATTGTAACATGAGATTCATCAATTATCATTAGAAAATCTTTATCAAAAAAATCAATTAACGTGGTAGGTGTTTCTCCTGGTTGCTTCAGTGCCATATGTCTTGAATAGTTTTCTACACCTCTACAAGAACCTGTTTCTAAAAGCATTTCCATATCATAGTTGGTTCTTTCCATAAGTCGCTGATGTTCTAAAAGTTTATCATTCTCTTTAAAGTAGGCAAGCCTTTCTTCCAATTCTTTTTTGATATTAGAAACAGCCTTTTTTAATTTCTCATCAGTGGTAACAAAGTGGCTAGCTGGATAAAGACTGATGCTATTTTTATTTGCAGTTACTACCCCCGTTAATGTATCAAATTCGACAATCTTGTCAATTTCATCCCCAAAAAAGTCAACGCGAATTCCCTTTCCATGTTGGTTAACAGGCATAATTTCTAGAATGTCTCCTCTGGCCCTAAATGTTCCTCTTTTTAAGTCTAGATTGTTTCTTTCGTACAACATATCAACAAGCTTTACCATAACATCTTCTCTTGAAATTTCATCTCCAACATTTAAAATCAACATTTTGCTTTTGTAATCTTCTACATCACCAATTCCATAAATGCAAGAAACAGAAGCAACAACAATTGTATCTCTTCGTGCTAAAATAGAGGCCGTTGCAGCATGACGAAGTTCATCAATCTCATCATTAATAGAAGCATCCTTTTCAATGTATGTATCCGTCTTGGCTACATAGGCTTCAGGTTGATAGTAATCATAATAAGAGACAAAGTATTCCACTCTATTTTCTGGAAAAAGTTCTTTTAATTCACCATATAGTTGCCCAGCAAGTGTTTTATTGTGAGCAAGAACGAGTGTAGGCTTGTTTACTTGTTCAATCACATTGGCAATAGTAAATGTTTTCCCTGTTCCCGTTGCTCCCAGTAAAACTTGGTATTTTTCTCCATTGTTCAAATTTTCTACTAATTCTTTTATTGCCTCTGGCTGATCCCCATTTGGTTTATATTTTGATATCAATTTAAACATTTTGGCCTCCTTATAGAATTGTTATTTTTTAACAGTTTATATTTACTTTAATTATACTTATTTTGTTTAGATACTCATTCTTCATTCATTGCATTATTTTAGCATTTTCATACGAAAAAAACAAGGGAACAATCCATATCTCTTGTAGAAACAATTTTCTTTTTATGTAAATCTTTTCCTTTTAATTGAATTAATTTCTTCATAAACATTTATTGCTATTCTAGCACAATACTTTCTTCTATAACCTTCTTACTTTTTGTTAGTATTTTCTCTTTTTCATGATATTCTTCTAGACATAAATTATTTTCCATAATATATTCTGAAACAATTCGATTTCCTATATAACGAAAATGCCATGGTTCATAATGATATCCTGTAATTTCTTCTTTTCCTTCTGGATACCTTAAAATGAAGCCAAATCTAGAACAATTTTCTTTTAGAAATTTATGACATTCTAAAAACTCTTCATCGAAATTAGTAACCCATTTTCCATCTCTTGTCTTCATAGTAATATCGATGGCGAGTCCTGTTTCATGTTCCGAGTGTCTTGGTTTTGCTACATAAGCTTCTGCATATTCTAATCCATATTTTTGCTTATAATCTTCATAAATTTGTTTCTGCAATTCTGTTTCACGAAAAGCACTTTCTACATCAATAAAATACCCATTCTCTCTTGCATAATCTCTAAATGCTAGCCAAGAAGAAAGAACCCCTATTTCTAAATTTCCATCGTTAATACAATTTGGATATAAAGATTGATATTGTATAATGTGAAAATCATTTTTTTCTTCTAATGCATATTGTTTATTGACAAGTACTTGCTATTTCATATTACACCGTTTAATTAACCACTCAAAAATTCTCTTATCCTCTAAAAGTTCTGGATGTCCTTGAACCCCTAAAATAAGGGATTTTCCCTCTGTACATTCGACTGCCTCTACTATACCATCATCTGTTTTTCCACTAATTTTTAAAGTCTCTGGAACTCTTGAAACTGTAAAACTATGCATACTTGGAAGTTCTAAATCATCACAGTTATAGATTGTATGTAGCAAGCTATCTTTTAATATATTCACTTTATGACAAGCATTTTCAATAGATTCTTTTTCTTTTGTTACGTAATTTAAATGTTTATTTCCATCTTCTAATTTTGTTAAATAGGGATTTTCTTCCTTATTCTCTTTATAAACAGTTTCTATATCCTTTTCTGGTGTCTTTTTTTTATCTTCTAGTATATTAAAATAAGTAGTAATTGCCTGCATTCCTAAACAAATTCCTAGAAGTGGTTTTTGTTTTTTCATACAGTGTTCAATAATCGGATAAAAAGTTCTTAAAATTTGATTTCCTCCTGGCCATATATAACCATCACAAATTTCTGTATATTCTTCTATATTTTCTTCTAAAAGACCTATGGGAATTCCTCCACTTTCTTTTACTTTCTTAAAATACATTGAGACGAATTTGGCTTGATCTTGATAAGGATCATTCTCTTCATTTTTTATATTATATGTTGGTATTATTCCAATAATTGGTTTATTTTTAATCATTTAATTTTCCTCCTTTATTATTTCATTTCTAATAAGTAGAACTTATATTTTTATTTGTATGATACATGGACAATGGTCTGAACCCAATTGTTCTTTCAAATATTCTACTTTTTCAATTTTATTCTCTAATCTTTGCGATACAAATATATAATCAATTCGCCACCCCATATTCCTTTCTCTTGCATGAAATCCGTTAGGCCACATAGAATAAATATCCCCCTCTTTAACTAAACTTCTAAAACTATCAATAAGACCGCAGCCTAATAATTCATCAATTTTTTCTCTTTCCTCTAGGGTAAACATATTATTTTTATAATTCGTTTTATAATTTTTAACGTCTATCTCTTTATGCGCTATATTAAAATCAGTACAAACAATAACATTCTTATTTAGACACTTTATCATTTCTAATAATCGATTAATTGTTGCAAACTTATAAGGGTGATTTTCCTTTTGCCTACCACCATGTGGAACATAAATATTAATTAAGAAAAATTCTTCATATTCAAGTAAAATAAATCTTCCTTCCGAATCAAACCTATCTAGATTCATTTCATATATCACATGCATTGGCTCTTTCTTTGTAAACACCATGGTTCCACTATATCCCTTTTTTTGAGCAAAATTGTAATAACAATGATATCCATATGTATTTTGTACTTTATCATTCATTTTTATTTCCTGTAAACAAATAATATCAGGTTGATTTTTTTTGATTAATTCCTTTATTCGATTTTCTTTTTCTGCACTTCGATATCCGTTTATATTCCATGTAATAATTTTCATTTTATACCTTCTTCTTTTATAATTAAATCAATCTATTTTATATTGTATCAATACGATTTTCTTTTTTTGGTGGCAACATAAAATTAAACATGTTATTTAAACTTTTAAAGGAGAAAACTATATTTTTGAACAACTTTGCATATTTAATTTTTCCTGCCCTTAGTATAACTATATTTATTTACCAAATATTGTCATTATCTTCCTTACAATGTTAGATAAATTGTCGGTATTTGTCGATATTTTGTTTTTAAATATAACTATATATTATTTATAAGCGAGGAAATAAAAAAACACATGTCCGCTACAAAAAGTAGTCCGACTCTGTTTTTATAAAAATGTATTTCACAAAAGGATATTTATTCCCTTTTTTACTTTATCCTTACTGTATAGCATGTCATCTGGTAGATTGTAATGGGAGTTCATTTATTGATTTATTTTTTTACATTATAACACAATTTCTTTACATCATGCATTTGTAAAGCTATCTTTTACTCTCTTTTATTAGACTTGTTCGGCAAGCTTAGGTCAAATTTAATCAGTAAATACAACATATTATTCACAACTAAGATAAGTATTACTTTCAATGATTTTTGCATATTTTAGGATAACATTTTTAACTATTATAATTATTACACTTTATATTGTAAGGATAATGCTATTTACGTGGATTTTCTGCCATTCAAATTATTCTTACATAGGTTCCTTTTTCTTCTTTTAATTCAAAGGAATAGCTTGCCGAACAGGTCTATTGTATTACTTTTTGAAATTCTTTCATTTTTATATTAAAGATGTCTTCCTCTTTCTTCTTTTTCTACTGTATCTAAATTCATTTTTAACTCTTCATTTTCTAAACTTTTTCTGGCAAGCTGATAATGGGTTAGAGCATCCTTATAATATTCATCAACAAAGGAAGAGTTGTCATATAAAAGATTCCCTTTACTATCTCTTGGATAATCACTTGCGCATACTTCTAAAGGAATGTCTTCATTTTTCTCATTTATATCCACCCTATATCTTTCAAATACAGCCCCATTTTCCTTAAAGTAAGCATCACTTCGTAAACAGAATTCTAAAGGTCTTTGCAATCTAATATTCCTATAATCACTGGTTAAACATGCATTATACCATATATCATCTATTTTGACCTGTATCCATGCATGTGGACAACCAGAAGCGCTTTTTCCACCTACAACTCTAGTAGTCATTCCTATATAATCTAAACAAGTTTCTAAAGCCCATGAATAGCCTTCACATACGGCTTCTCCTTCTATCAAAACACCTAATAAACTTCTTGCGATTCTCATTATTTCTTTTCTACTTTCTTGATGAGAATAATTATTTAAAAGTTCTGTATCCATGGCAGAAAAATTATAATCAGCATGAATACCAATCCACTTATATACAGTCATAAATTTAGTAACATCATTCGCATTTTCTGGAATGAGACTTTTAATTTCTTCCAATTTAGATAGAATGATTTTTATTTCTTGTTTTGTATAATACGTATAATAATGTCCTTTATATGCTAATGCATCTCCTGCTACAAAATACTTAAAACGGTCACTCAACTTATCAAGAAATTCTAAAGTTAAACCTCGAAGAGAAGGAAAAAAAAGGTAATTGAATGGCACATTATTTACTTTCTCTAGATCTTCTTTTTCATCAGAATCCTCTTCTGTATATTGAATAGTTGCAAATTCTGCATTTAAATCAGATAAATTTATTCTTTCTAACTCAATACCATCTTCTAGCTTTTGTAAAATATCAAAATCGTGCTGTGTTATTTTCTCTTTATTCCCTGTTATAACAATACCTTTTAATCTTTTTAACTCAGTCATAGTAAATGTTTCTTTTCCTAATATTTTCCTAAAATAATCGTTTAAAAATTCTGTTTCAAATCTTATTTCATCCATAATTTTCCTATACACTCTCCTCAATATTCGTTCGTTTCATTTTCTAAAACTTTTACTGGATTTATATTAACATTTTAACTATTAAAAATCAATTTTTCTAACCAATTTATTTCAGGTTATAAATAAGGAATTAAACACTAAAAAAGAAGCTATTTCTAACTTCTAATCAATTTTATTAATCTTAAAGATTACTTGATAATGGTCATCAAAATCTAATTCATCTGTATCAATTGTATAACCACTTCTTTCAATTTGTTCAGCACAATTACGAATTAAATTAATTACTTGTTTCATATCCATAGTAATAGCTGGTCCTTGTTCATCCATAAGTGGTTGTAATGTAGGTTCTTCCATACGATTATTTCCAAGTGTTCCAAGTTCTACAACAGAGGAATTTGTGAATTCTTGATTATCATTTAATTGAAATGGTTGTACTGTATTCATAAGTTCTGGCTGTGGTTGTACTGGTTGATTCATTTCTGGAGCAATTGGGACATTTGGCATAGGAATTGGCTCAGAATAATTTATATTCATTGGTTCTACTACAGGATTTACTAAAGTTGGAGTCTGTGACACCATTGGCTCTGTTGCAAAAGGATTAAAATTCATATTCTGAGGTTGTTCTGGCATGGCTTGATTTGAAATTTGTGGTTGGTTTGCATTTATATTTGCATTTGTATCTTCTCCAAACATATTAAAGAATCGACCACCGATTGGAGCATCTGACTCTGTATCATCTGGTATTTCTGTTGTTTGTGGAGCAATGGAATTATTCATCATTCCCATATTTTGTTGCATACCCATTTGTGGAGAAGGTTGCGCACTCATCATTGGTTCAATAGGAGCTGGAGTGGGCATTTGAAAATCCTGTTGCATAGGTTGTGACATATCTGGTACAAATGGTTGTCCCATTGTAGATTGTGCCATTCCACTATTCATACCAAATCCGGGCATCTGTGGTTGCATTACTTCTGTTGGTGATACAAATGTAGGTTGTTCTACAGGTTGTGTGTATGGTGGCATCCCCATTCCTTGATTCATATTTTGAGCCATCTGCGGTTGCATATTCATTTGTCCTACTGGTTGTTGATTGTTTGGTCCTACAATTGGTGCATTTGGTATATTAAATTGTTGCATAAAATCATTATTATTCATAGTATCTTCCTCTTTTTCTTCTTTTATTTTCTCTACTTCTTTTGTTTCTTCTTTTTCTATAGGCGTTACTTCAGGAATTATCTCTTCCTTAATTTCTTTTACTTCCGGAGTTTTTACCTTTCCTACATCCTCGCTAGCGTCTAGATTCTCTCCAGCTAGAATTTTATTAATTTCTTCATCTGTTTTTCTTACTGTCATACGATTTTTTATAATTCTCTCTAACATTTCATCTTGCTTATCTTGCGGTAAACGTAAGAGGGATCTTGCATGACGTTCTGAAATTCTTTCTTGCAATAATGCTTCTTGTACTGTATCTGTTAAATTTAAAAGGCGCAACTTATTCGCAATCGTAGATTGTGTTTTTCCTAACTTTTCAGCTAATTCACTTTGATTCATATACCCCATATCCAATATTTTTCTATAAGATACAGCTTCTTCTATAGGGGTTAAGTTTTGTCTTTGTACATTTTCAATTAAAGCAATTTCAGCACTATCTTTATCATTCAAATCTGTAATAATAGCGGGTATTGTATCCTTTCCTGCTAATACACTTGCTTTATATCTTCTCTCTCCTGCAATAATTTCATATTTATCTGCGACTTTCCGAACAATTATTGGTTCAATAACACCATACTGTTTAATAGATTCTGTTAATTCATTAATAGCTGTTTCATCAAAAACGATTCTTGGTTGAAATCGGTTTGGTAAAATGTCATCTAGTTTTAAAGTATGGACTTCTTTAGACATTTGCATAATAAAAAATCCCCTTCCATTCTTATTCTTAATTATAATCTTACTATACTTTGGGAAATAATTCAATTCTTTTTTGTAATTTTATTGTTTTTTCACAAAAAAAGAATTATAAACCACAATTCTTTATCTCTTTATATTTTCTTGGATATTTTTTAGGCGTAATTTCTTTTTTTATGAAGGATACAAGCGTTCTTGTGCTATTTTCTACTGGAAGCATAAATGTATGCATCTCGATTTTTTCTACTTTTAATGCGTTCATTACTCTTTCAATATTATCTAATTCCTCTTCTTTTATATTTCCTTTCATAAAAAGAAGTTTACCTCCTACTTTTAAAGCTGGCGCTCCATATTCAACTAATTCTTTTAATGGAGCCACTGCACGGGCAGTAACTATATCAAACTTTTCACGGTTTACTTTAGAATAATCCTCCATACGATTATGTACTGTTTGTATATTTTTTAATCCTAATGCATCAATTACCTTGTTTAAAAAAAGGATACGTTTATTTAAAGCATCTACTAAAGTAACTTGTAATGATGGAAATACAATTTTTAAAACCAATCCGGGAAACCCTGCTCCTGTTCCGATATCACATAAGCTTTCTATCTTGTTTAAGTTAACTTCTTTCGCTATAGTAAGGCTATCATAAAAGTGTTTTAAATAAACTTGTTTTTCTTCCGTAATGGCTGTCAAATTTATTTTTTCATTTTCTTCAATTAATAAATGATAATAATAATCCAGTTGCATTAGTTGTTCTTCATTTAATATGATTTCTAATTTTTTTAACTCTTCTATAAATTCTTCTTTAGTCATTCTTATATTCCTTCTTTATATAAATGGATAATATGGAAATATCGGCAGGGTTTACCCCACTAATTCGTAAGGCTTGCCCTATGGAAGTCGGGCAAACTTCTTTTAGTTTTTGTCTTGCTTCACTTGCTATATTATGAATTTGATTATAATCAATATCTTCTGGTATTTTTTGATTTTCTAGTTTTACCATCTTCAAAGCTTCTCGATTCGCTTTTTCTATATATCCTTCATATTTTACTTGTATTTCTACTTGTTCTTTTACCACATCTTTATAAGGAAGAGGTAGAAAATGTTCTATATTCTCCATTTTAATTTCAGGTCTTTTTAATAAATGATATAAAGAAAGGCCATCTTGTAAGGAACTAGAAGCCAAACTTTCTAAATATTGATTGGTTTCTTTAGTTGGTGTTATTTTATTTTGTTTTAAATATTCTTTTAATTCTTCAATTTCTTTTTCTTTCTCGCATAATTTTTGATATTGCTCTTCTGTAATTAATCCGCAGTCATACCCATACTTTCGAAGTCTTAAATCTGCATTATCATGTCTTAGAAGAAGTCGATATTCTGCTCTTGAAGTAAGTAAACGATAAGGATCTCTTATTCCCTTTGTGACTAAGTCATCAATTAAAACACCAATATAAGCTTCATTTCTTTTTAATATTAGTGGTTCTTTTTTCTCTAGACTTAAAGAAGCATTAATTCCAGCAATTAATCCTTGACAAGCAGCTTCTTCATATCCACTTGTTCCATTAATTTGTCCGGCAGTATACAAATTTTTAATTTTTTTTGTTTCTAAACTCCTTTTTAGCTGCGTTGGATAAATAGAATCATACTCTATAGCATATGCGTATTTCAAAATTTTGGCATGTTCTAAGCCTTCAATACTGTGTACCATTTTTTCCTGTACATCATGTGGCATCGATGTAGAAAACCCTTGTAAATAAATATCATCATAATATAGGCTTTCAGGTTCTAGGAAAAGTTGATGTTTTTCTTTATCTGCAAATCTTACAACTTTATCTTCAATGGATGGACAATAACGGGGCCCAATTCCTTTTATATCATCTAATCCCCCATACATACTTGATTTTTCTAAGTTATCCCGTATGATTTGATGCGTTAAAGCATTTGTATAAACAATGTGACATGGAATTTGGTCTTCTATCTTATAACTTGGTTCGTCATCAAAACTAAATGTATGATAAACAGAATCTCCATATTCTATTTTTGTTTTTGAAAAGTCAATGGAATTTTTATCTAGTCTTTGTGGTGTTCCTGTTTTAAGTCGTTTAATTTCAAACCCTAACTGCGCTAAATAATCACTCAAATGATTAGACGGTTTTTCACCATGTGGACCTTCTCTTCTTCGAGTTGAACCTACTAAAATATCTGCTTTCAAATATGTTCCTGTTGTTAAAATAACACAGGTAGATTCTATTTTTTCGCCATCTTCTAAAACGACACCCTTTACTATATCATTTTCCACAATTAAATCTTCTACAATTGCTTCTTTAATTTCTAATAACGGTTCACTTTCAAGTGTTTTAAGCATTTCTTTCGGATAGGTAATTTTGTCCCCCTGTGCGCGCAAGGCTTGTACAGCAGGCCCTTTTTTATAATTTAACATTTTAATTTGAATTTGTGCTTTATCGGCATTTTTTCCCATTTCCCCACCTAAAGCATCAATTTCTCTTACCACAATTCCTTTCGCGCTTCCCCCAATGGATGGATTACACGGCATATCTGCTATATTTTTAATATTTCCTGTAATTAATAATGTCTTATGTCCTTTTCTAGCACATGCTAAAGAGGCTTCACAACCTGCATGTCCTCCACCTACAACAATGACTTCATACCTCATGGTATCACTTCCTTTTGCCTTCAATCATTATACTATCAATTGTCTTATGAAACAAGTAATTTACAAAGACAAATATCTTATTTTAGGATTTGCTATGAAGTTTGATAAAAGAATTTCATTTATTATCTTTTTATAAGCTTTTTTATTTTAATATCAGAACAAGGCATAACTAATTTATATTTTTCTGCAAGTTTATAAATGTCATCACCTAAGAACTCATTTGGTATGGTTGGCTGAAATAATTTCCATACCTTGTGTTGTATATCCATATCCTCTAAATTAATAATCGAAAATATGTAATCTAAACTAATTTTTCTACCATTTACTGGATTTATTCGATTTACAGTTCCTAAATTAATACCAAATACATCTACAAAGTATAAAAATATTGCACTCTTTATATCTAATTCTTTCGTAAATAAATTTGATTTACAATCAAAATATTTATTCACTAATACTTCCTCTGGTGTTCCTAAAAAGTCAGAAAATCCTACTGCTGGCATTTCTTTTATTTGTAACCCATCATAATCAATAAAAAATAATTTTCCATCTGCTGTCACCCTAATATTTTCTGTTGTGCATAAATCTGGAAACACGATACCAAGATTATTTCCATCTTTTATGTTATCTTCAATTTGAGAATGTATATTTGCATATCCCACTAAATCAAATATACTTTCATAATAATCGGTGAAATCAACTCCTGGAATATATGGCATGGTATAAGCTTTAACAATATCTTCATTTTCAAACATTCTAGAAGGTAAAGCAAACTTACTAAATTGTTTTAATTTTGGTGTTTCCTTTAGTCGAGTTTCTAAATTATATCCTGTATCAGATATTCTTTTTAATAACACATCATCAAGTATTTTTAAAATTTCACCTGTAGAAAGTTGGATTATTGTAGTATCCACGCATCTTTTTAATACTCTGTACCCTTTGTTTTCCATTAAAAATTCTTTTAAATTTAGTTTAGGTATTTCCATAGTAGACCTCTTTTCTTTTGGTGTATATAGTATTATTTTCCAGAAATTTTCCCTGAAAAATAAATTTTGGGGATTTTTCTTTTGAGACAGAATA
>CAPHZB010000002.1 GCA_948629335.1 uncultured Bacilli bacterium | reverse complement strand
GAAGTTGTTTTATTTTTGTCAAATTGTAACTTTTATTTTTGGAAGACGCCTATATAGAAACATAAGTAATAATGGATTTATGCTCGATGAAGCCATGACTAACGTAACTGCATCGTGCATTGCAGAGCCTTCATCCTATGATAAGTATGGTGCCATATTAGAATATTTTAGAAACTATGTTCCATTTGATTATTATGATTATAATCAAATGGGAATTTGGTATCTTACTAAACAATTACAAGAAAAATATCCTACTGTAGACATTAACTATATTATAACAGCCCTTGATACCATGGGTATAGAAGAAGAAAATTCAGATTATATTTGTTTAGATCAAGTAGATGATTTATTAGATGAACTTTTTGAAATTTGTAAGATAGAAGCATCTCAAACATACACATCTGATTATGAGCCTTTTACGCAATACGTAAAATTGTTATACTATACCACCAATCTTTTAAATAATGACCCATCCATTTTGTATCACTACTTAGAAAAGTACAATGCGTTATTAAGAGAAAAGAATCCAGATATAAAGTGCATTACCAAAGAGGATATCATCAATAAAACAAATCCATTTGAAGATGTGATAGGAATTTTTTATCAAGAAAATACTGTAATTCCAATGATTAGTATACCTACGAAACTAGAAAAGAACAACCAGGCTATATTAGAAACAGTAAATGAAGAGGGGGAGCGTATTTATTTCAGTTATCCAATTGACACATATTATCGCTATGCAACTATGGAGTCAAAGGGACGTGTGCAATTCTTTATGAAATTAACTAGTATTGAAAATTATGATACGTTTGGATCTAGCAAGTATTGGGAAAAGGTTGCACTAGAATATATGCGAGGAAATCTTTCTGATTTTAAATCTATTCCCGTGTATTGGAATGGGAACTTATTAGGAGATGTTTTTCTTCCTGATTTAAAAATTGCAATTGAATTAAGTTCAGATGGAGAGATTGCATACCTCATCAAAGATAAAAAGGGAGATGTCCTCTTACAAACGAATGAGATAGAAAATTCTTTTATAGGATTTATTCCATTTTCTGATTTTTTAGTGCAATACCATCCTAAAAACTTAGATAGTCTAGAATTAACAAATGTACTTAATGATGATTACCTAATGAATATGACAGAAGAAAAGGGTGTTTATCCATATCTATCTAATGAAGTAAAAATGTATATTAAGTCCTTAAGTAATCCAACATGGAATTCTTTATCAGAAGAATCACACGTAAATAAAAGTTACAGATAGTAACGTATTAAGGAGTTGCATTTGAATGAAAAACAATAAAAAATATTTATACTTTTTCTTCCTGTTGGTATCCATTCTTTTATTCATTCTCTCTATTCGTCTATTAAATAATACCACATTTTTAGCGCCCCTTATTTTAGTTGTTAGTCTTTATCTTTTTTTAGGTTCAATTATTAAATTGTGTAAAACAAATGAGAAACTAAAAGGTACAATTCTATGTGTTATTGATTTATTATTTTGGTTGCCGTAATACAATTGAAAATATCTGTTACTTGTGCTATCCTTATTAGGAAAATAAATAATATAGGGAGGAAAAATTTATGGGACTATTTTCAAAAAAAGAAAAAACACCCGATTATGATGCGATAGACTGTGAAGCAAAGAAAAAAAGAATGAGAGAAATCTTTGATAAAACAGTGGAAAAAGGAAATGAATATGAAATTTTATATTGTTATATGACGACTTCAAAGTTCGAGCATGGCTTTGTTTTTGATACCAACACAACCTCGTTTTTTTACTATATTGTGGGGTATAGAATGAGTGATTTTGATCTTATTCTTATACAAATAGATAGCGAATTAAAAGAACATAGTGAGGCATACCATGTCGATATGGACAAAATAGAGAATGTGTCGTATGATCCTAAGTATCATCAATTATGTTTTAAGTATCAAAAAGGTTGTAGAGAATATGGAGAACTATTAAAAATAGGGGGAACGAATAAAAAGACAATATATGGACCTAAAAATATTTATCAACCAGAAGAAATAGAAAAATTTCTTGATTTTGCAGAAGCTTTTCGTAACAAGTTAGAACAAAAAGGATGTAAACTAGAAAAGTGGAAAAGACAAAAATAGAGATAATTTAACAGATAGTTTCTTTTAGAATTATCTGTTTTTAAATGCATTCATGACTAAATAAAACAAAAATAAGTAGGTCATATACTTTACAGCCTTCGTGATTTCATCAATTTACTACGAATACTATATGTGTTATAATATCAAATATAAATAGTACCAATTTAAAGGAGGAATAAAACATGAAAAATGAAGAAAAATGTCCATATTGTGGTGGAGAAAAGTTCGTAGAAGGAAAACAAGAAGGGTATGCTAGTGTTGGACCAGCAAATAAGACCTTTACTTTTAAATCACAAACATTGTATCATAAAATTTGTTTAAATTGTGGGGCAGTAGTTAAATCCTATGTCAAAAACCCTAAAAAAATTGTAGTCTAAGAATAAAATAGGTGTATGTTGTATGAAAGACAAATATGTAAACTATTTAAATAAAGAACATTCATTTGATAAAGAAACATTACTTGGTATATTTTGCTTACTTATTGTTTTTACAGGAATGTTTGGCTTTTTCTATGAATTTATTTTCTATTATTTTAATGGCGGAATGAAAACATTTTACTGGAGAGGCGCGAATTTCCTACCTTGGATTAATATTTATGCGACTGGCTCTATTATGATTTATTTTTTAACTTATAAAAAGAGAAAAAAACCATTGCAAATCTTTTTCATTAGTGCCATTTCTTGTGGAATTTTAGAGTATTTTTCGGGGCTTGGAATGTATATTATTAAAGATGGTATGCGCTGTTGGGATTATAACCAAGAGATTTTAAGTTTTGGAAGTATTCATGGGTTTGTTTGCTTACGTAGTGTACTTATCTTCGGACTTTCAAGTTTACTTCTTATGTATGGTTTAGTTCCATTCTGTTTCTATTTAGCAAAAAAAATGAATAAGAAATTGTTTTTAATTCTTAGTATTACTTTATGTAGTATCATTTTATTTGATGAGTTCTATAATTTATTATTCGCGCGAATTCTACATTTGCCTCGGGCATCCACCATTTATAAAAATTTAGGAATACCATTTGTTACTTTTCAGTAACAAAATTATATATAGAAAAAATAGTGAATTTCAAGGGAGATACAATGATGGGAAAGAAGATATTTATAGATTTAGATAAAGAAAAGAAACTGCCACCAACCATGTCTAATCAGGATATAGTTGATATAAAAATAAATGGAAAGTTAATTGTAAAAAATTCTATTTTGGAGAATATAGATACACTTACAAAAGAGGAATTAAGATATATATTAACAAATCTAAAGAATTATATATATCCCACTGTCACAAGTCAATATATTCCAAGTGTAGATACCATGAGAATTTTATTTGAATTGGCTCCTACATTTAAAGTAAGGTTTAAAACAGAAAAAGATGGGGCAGATCCAATAATCCCTATAAGTATTGAAGAATTTTTTGAAGGAGAGAAAATATTTGATGAAATCTTAAAAGGGATAGATCCCCAGTGGAGTGAATTACAAAAATACAAATATCTATATAATAAAAATAGCCAAATGTTATCTTATGACTTAAATGCTTTATCATATACATCGTATGGACGTTTACACGAAAAATACTCTAGAAATATTTTTACAGCTATGGCCAAAAACTGGGGTATATGCGCCTCTTTTGCCGCTAGTTATGATTATCTGTGTTATAGAGCTGGACTGGAAAGCCAAGTATTATCGGAAGAAAATCATGATTATGTAGTCATCGAACATACAAAACTAGGAAACATTTTAACTGATTCTACATCTGATGCTACAAGGGTAAAGTTTGGAATGAAATCAAGAAGCTTTGGCGTTTCTAAAAAACAGTTCATAGAAGATGGACATCACTTAGAAGAAACAGAAGCAAGTGATTATGAATTTCATTCGCTCTGTGATGAGGAAATAAGACAGTTAGACTGTGCAGTAGGGTACTTACAGGAATTTAAAGGAGAATATACAGATACATATATTATAAATCTTGCAAATCATATTGAAGGAAATAATAACTTTGAAAAAATAACTATTCTTTTAGAGAAAATTAAAAATTTAAAGACAATTGGTAGACCATCTACCTGTGACTTTGAACGCATTATCAGTTTAATTTTAGCAAACACACACGATAAAGCATTAAGAGATGGAATAAAAGTATACAGCCATGTTTCAGAAAATATAAGTGAATTACCAAACCAAATCATAATCGAAGTGCATGATGCTAGAATAGGTGAGAATGTAGAGTATTTTGTATTAAAAGATGGTCTAGAATCCTATGAAGTGATGTATGAGTTAGAAGAAAATAACTATAAAAGAATATAAAAGAACCCAGTTCTTGAAAGATTTTATATAAAACCACATAAGATACTTACTTGAAGTTCTTTTTTCTTGCACTTCTTCCTAACTGTTTTGCCCATTCAATCCCTTTTTTTAGTTCATCACACATACTACATACCATTTTATTATGTAGTTAATATATCAAAAATTTTTTTGCAAATAAAATTCATATCAGATTTACTATTTTTTTGCTGAATAATTATTCTATTTGTTGACATTATGACACCTTTATATTACAATAGTTCCCGTGATGTATATGAAATGTTTACCAAATATAAAAATAACAAATGAAGAAAAACAATATTTATTAAATCAAAATAGGTTTAATTATGGAACAGAGAGTTTAATTTTTGATGCTCCCTCTCTTTTTGGGGAAAATAGGCTTGCTAAAATATGGGATGTTGATGTTTGTAAAGAAAAAACGGTTCAAAATAAATTTGAAAAATTGAAAAGACTTTATCATATAGATACATTAAAAGAAATCAATGATATTCAAATTATCGCATCTATTTCTTGTGAGGGAGAAATCATAGGGTATTTAATGAATAAGAGTCCTTATAGAGAAATAGACTTTTTTCCTACCTCTCGTACAGAAATGTTAAACTATTTATGGTTAGCGCGTCAAAAGCTAAAACAATTTGAGCAATTAGGAATATTATATGGAGATATTTCTAGTTCTAATATTTTATTTTTTAAAAATGATGTGTTTTTTTGTGATTTAGATAATGTGGCATATCAAGAATTAGACATGGATATAGTTCCTGTATGTTTAGGAGAATTTATGAGAAAATATGAATTTTCCTCTACTATGAAAGTAAATGAAAAAGCTATTTCTTATATGTATAATCTATTTACAATAAAAGAATTATGTTTTTTAGATGAAAATCGTTTAGTCGAAGAATATTTAGAATCAGAACAAATTCCAAGAGAATTACTACCTCTAGCTTATAAAGAAATTAGAGGGCAAATGCGTCATATAGCCCCTTCTTATGAAGGATACTATTTTATTGATTATGTTAAAGATAAATACAAAGAAAAGTTAAAACTTTATAAATAAAATATGGACATACCCATATTTTTTTGTTGCTTGTTTACTTTCTTATATTGGCGTTTTATTGGATTTTAAGAAAATAAAAAAGAGTGATTGTAAAAATTAAAAAAAGATTACTTTTTATAAAAGTCTATTTTTATTTTTATTTCATAAGCTTGTACTGGTGATAACATGTTTTCAAGCTCTTTTTTAATGACTTCTTTAGCAGGAGCTTCTACAATGCTAGGTGCTCTTCTTATTTTTGGTAAGAAGGAGAGGGGAGATACTATATTAATTTCCTCTTTGGCATTTGCTGCAGGGGTTATGTTATGTGTTTCTATCTCCGATTTAATTCCAGAGTCTTTCTCAACATTAGAAAAATATCTTCCTTTTATTCCTATGTTATGTGTTATTTTAATTGGAATTAATATAGGCATTATTCTTTCAAATTATATTGAAGAAAAGGTAGCAAAAGTGGAAAACAGTTCTTCCTTATATAAGATAGGAATTATATCTATGCTAGCTATTATCCTTCACAACATTCCTGAAGGAATTGCCACTTATATATCCTGTGAAAATAACTTTCATTTAGGATTAAAACTAACAATAGCAATTGCTCTACATAATATTCCTGAAGGAATTTCTATTTCAATTCCTATCTATTATGCGACTAAAAGTAAAAAGAAAGCACTTTGTTATACAATGATTTCTGGATTATCAGAAGTCGTGGGGGCTATAATTGCATTTTTATTTCTAAAAAACCTAACAAACGATATTTTTATGGGCTTCTTATATAGCACCATTGCAGGAATTATGATGACGATTAGTTTTAAAGAACTGCTTCCTACTTCTTTTTCTTATCAAAAACCAACAAAGACTATCTTCTATTTTATCTTTGGAATCCTTTTCATGCTTATTAGTCATTTCCTATTATCTATATAAAAAAGAAAAGAGTAGGGAGTCTACTTTTTTCTTACCTTGGGTTATCTAAGTTTAAACGAATCATTTTTATCATGGTCTACTTCAAAAGATGAAGCTTCGTTTTCAAAACCTATGTTTTTAGAAGCTTTATTCGTCATCTTTGCATTAGACTTATTTGAAACGTTTGACTTATTACAACTATCAGTCATTTTGTTGTTTGTCTTCATAGTTTCTTTCTTTTTCATTTTGATCACCCATAAATAGAATAACCTAGAAATAAAAAAAAATACGCTTTCATTAAAATAAATTTTTGCTAGTTAACATAATATATATTATAGGCTTTTTATAGACTCAATTTATAATGCCTATAATCCTATATAAATATCATTTCTATGTATAAATATATTATATTCGATTTATAATAACTTTATAAGATATTTAAAAGATTTCATTATCATTTGTAATGAATCTAGAATATCTCTAAAATAAATATATTTAATTAAAGCTTATATCTATTCTATAATATATCCTATAAAGGCAATTATTTTTAACTTTAAAAGATAAAATAATGTACATTTTAGTTCATTTAAGATGAATAATTGTTCACCTTAAAATAGAAAAATTGCTTAAAATACGCATTATAAAAAGGCAGAAAAGAAATAGGGGAGTTTCCCCTATTTTTAAGCAACTGTTCGAACTTCTATTTCTGTAATCTTTGCTAGAACCTCAGCAGCATTTTCTTCTGTAATAGCTGTATATCCAAGTTCTTTTAAGGCTTGTGCTTTGATTGTATTTAATTCCATAGTTCGACTTAATTTTTCTTCCATTTTATGTTCAATTTGCTCTTCAAAACGTTTATGCGATTCAGCTATCTTTGAGGTAGATACTCCCCTTCCATTATATAAAATCATTGCAGAAAACATAATACTTTCAAAACGAAATTGTTCTTCTTCATTAAATACAAAATCAAGTGGCTTTACAAATCCAGCAGCTTTTGCTACATATCCTAAAATATATTTGAGTTCCCTAGATGTAATCATTGCTTGAATAAAATGAGATAAATAAAGATATTTATAATAAGCCTCTTCATCACTGTCATCTTCTAAGTCTTCTTTAACCAAATCAATAATGTTTGCTAGAAGTTCTTTATTTCTAGTAGATAATCCTTGATAGACATCAGACGTTGTAGAAGATGCGACTTCTTCATTAAATAAGGCGTTTATATTTGCTTCTACTTGCATAATATAGTCTGTATCTACTTTAATATTTTCCATTTCATCTACTGATTTAATGTTTAAAAGATTTAGTAAAAGTACTTTCTTTTCTTTTGGCCATTTATTAAGATCATCTAGTTCTAGATAATTATAAATCATTTGTCTAGATACACCTAGATATTTTGCTAATTTAACTTTTGAAATTCCAAGTTCACGTAAAATATCATTTAGTTTTTCCATTTGATGCAACCTCCTATTATCATTTTACCACTCCCCTTCTCATTTAGCAAGTGTAAAGGAAAGGTAAAATTAAATTTTTCTTGAGTCAAATTGCATTCATTTTGTAAAAAAAGATTTTTCTCGGTAAACACGCCCTCTCTCTTTTACATAATTCACTTTATATTTAAAATGAACATTTATCTTTTCTTATATATCAATTGTTTTTGCAACTCTTCTGCATGTTCTTTGATATAAGGAATTTCATGAACGAGTTTGATTGCTTTATCTTTTACTTCTTTTTCTTCAATACCCATTTGCAATTTTTCCTTTAATTCCTTTAAATCATGACTATCAAAACTAGCAAATTCTCTTTCAATGGTTTCTATAAAATCAACCATATTTCGTTTTCTTGGTAAATTGATTCCTCCATACAAAACTTCATTAATTTTGGCATATGCTTCTTCTATTCCCTCTGTTTCTAATACTTGTTTCACTTGTTTTTCTTTAAGCGTTACTCTAATCTTTTTGCCATATAATTTATTTACTGTTGCGCCAATAAGAAATAGAATAACACAAATAGGAATATTGTTTTGTACTCCAAAATCCATGACATTGTTAATTAATTCTTGTAATTCATTCTTCTCTTCTTCTAAGGAAATAGAAGGCGTAACCTCTATGATTTCTCCATTTTCCTTCATAGCCCAAGCATGACCATTTTCCTTTTTTATAAAACCATCCGCCTCTATTTTATAACCAATAACATAAGTAAGTTCTTCATCTACCTCTACTGCTAGAGAGGCTGCTAAATTACATACGAGAGAGTCCATAGAAGCAATCGTCTCCATATATTCTTCCTCATCTAGTCTTTTTATCTTATAGGATAATCCTGCATCTCGAATAGGCGTTTTGGAATAGTTTTTTCCCTTTATAGCATTTAAAATTGCTTCTAGTGAGGCATCTTGTTTTAAACCTAGTCCTCTAATTATTGCTTCTTTTATCTGGCTTTGTGGAAGACTAGTATAAGACTTTCTTTCTAAATCTTCTCCATAAAAATGGTTATACTTTGGATTTATTCCATATGTGCATATGATTGCAGGCTGACGCATGGAAAGAAGTAATTTTTCTTCCTCTAACGTAATTGTTCCGCCCATTTCGTAAGCTCTTTCATAATCAATGGAAAATTCTTTTGATGCATCTTTTCTATCTATAATATGAATACTACTCATTACGTAATGGTCATCTACTGGATATAGATTTTTTACTAAGTGGAGTTCATGATTGGAAATTGCTTTCTTTAAATCTTTTCTATTCATCATATAATCTTCTACGGAAAAGGCTTCTTCTACTTCTTGAAATTCTGAAAAAGAAATGGAAGGTTGTACAATATGATAATCCAATTTCCCCCCTTGATAAGTAGCACTATCTGCATATCCTGTTGCATAATAGAAAGGAACTTGTTTTTGCGCATTGACTGAATGACAATAGCCTATTACTTCTTCTTTGCCTATACCTTTAGTAGATACATCTCCTGTAGACGCAGAAAGTGGATTTGAAAAATCAAACTCTATTTCTTTTAACGTACCCATTATAGACTTTACCAAATTTTTCTCAAATGAAGAAGATTTATCATAGGTATCAACTATAGCCAAACATATTTTTTCCCCTGAAATGGTCCCTTTTTCCCCTAGAAAACAGGTTTGTATGTAATCAAAAGAAAGTCCCCCTATCCAAAGAACACCACAAAAACCAAGTGTAATAAAAATGGAGAATAGTATCATACATCCATTTATCAGTCTTCGTGATTTTTTCGCACAAGGTAATAATTTCTTGTAAAAGCTTTCCTTTTTCTCCTCTTCAAAACTATCATATAATTCATCAAAAAGGCTTTTTCCTGCAACCTGCTTAATAGCATTTTCTTGTTTTGGATTGCATAAATAGAGATGAAGAAGAGATAAATATAGAATTTCTTTATCATCAAAAGAGTGAGCTACCTTTTCTATTAAAGCATCATAATTTTTTACTTCTAGATAGTCATATAAACGCATAACACGAATATCGTGCAAATTTCCCTCTTCGTTATGGGCTAAAACTTTTATATATTCATCCTTTATAGCAATATCTTCAAAAACTTTTCCATACACTTTATCTTTATAACAACCTTCACTGTTCAAATGTAAGGAAAGTCTTAGAAGAACAGTTTGTTTTAATTGATCTAAATTTCCTCTTTCCATAAATTCTCTTAAAGCATTTTGAACAGGAATATCTTTTATTTGTTCTCCAAGCTTTAAAATCCAACTGCAATCCATTTTTGCTTTTTCTAATTCTTGAATGAAAATAGGAAGTTCCTTAGAACGCAAGGATAAAAATTGCTCATCAAGTTGCTTACTCATTGATGTTCCATAAATAATTATATCAAGTATTTCTCTTAATTTCGTTTCATTATAATTTTCTAAATTTATATCAGAAAATAATTGCTCTATCTCTTTTTTATTAAGAAGAACTTCTTCAATCGAATAAAGTTCACAAAACTGTGAAATTTTCTTTAAATGTTGGATATATTCCTCTTTAGATACAGCTTCTCTTTGATAAAGAATGGACAAATCTTTCTCCCCATTCCATAAGCAATATCGACATTTTTTCATCAATTGCATAAAAGAAGAACTATTCATCAAATCCGTACAGGTTCTCCTACGAACAATATCTATATTTACACCCAAGATATTACGAATTTCGTCTTGAACATTCTTTGTCTTTTTAATAGGGGAAAAATGCCTTACTATTTTTTCTTCTAATAAAACGCCTAAATAAAGTAAACGGGAAAAGAGAAGAATATTTGCCTTAAAGAATGTTTTTTTTCTTGTTTGAAATCCTTTTTTTAACGCAATTGTATCATATAAATCTCCATGTTTAGAAAGATAGGCAAGATTTTTTCTTACCATTTCCACATTGTCCATACAAAACTCCCCTTTTCCTTTTAAAACTACTATTTCCTTTTTCCAAATCCTTTTACATATATTTTTGTGTCGTCAAAACATGGATTTTTTCGATTTAAATTTCTTATTTTTAATTTCATATCATCAAATAATTCTTTTACATTTTCATCCCCAATTTGTGCCACATTTTGGTTTATTCTATGCATGTATAAAGGCTCAATAAAATCTAAAATATCTGTAGGCATCAAATAATTTCTTTCACTAGATAAAGCCATTAACTTAACTAGCTTTAAGGCAAATGCATGCGCACGATAATTAGAACCTGCAAACAATTTTTTATTATGAAGTACCATCGTGTCAATCTTTTTACATATGGCTAACATCATATCTTCATCTACTTTAGTTAAGTGAAAAGATTCCACTTCTTTTTTTACTGTATTTATAAAGAATTCATTTAAATGAGACTTCTTGCTTGGTTGAAAGTAACCAAAGAGTAAGTTTCTTAACTCTTCTTCACTTAAATCATCATAAGAAACACTCATACCAAATCGATCATATATTGCCAGTGGAACATTAAATATTCCTGCAACTTCTTCATTATTCTGTGTTGCAATCACATAAAAATCTTGAAAATGATAAATTCTTTCATCTGTTGTTATCTGATTTTTATCAAAAAGTTCAATAAATGCAGATTGTGCTTTTGCATTCGCCCGATTTAATTCCTCTACTTGTAATAATCGGAATTTTTTTTCTTCTATTACCTGCTTTTGTATATCACTATTATTTTCCTCTTCTGGTATCACAGAAGTTGTTAAACTTTTTTGAATCTCACTTGGAAGCAAATCTGAAGTTACTTCAATTCTTTCTGTTTTAAAACTAGTTGCTACAAAATCAGATAAAGTACTCTTTCCAAATCCAGTTCCTCCTGTAAGCAAAATTCGACTATTTGTATCACAAAGAAGAGAAGAAGCCACTACTTTTTTTACTTTCTTTTGTCCTATTAAAGCACGATCTAACTGAGAAAGAACATCATCATAAACTTTTGCAACAAAATTCATATTATTTGTTTCCATTTAAACCCACCCCTTATTGGAGGATTATACTATCATAATGTATTGGTTTTGTCAAATTTTGAATTAGGATAAATGTATGAAACTTTAAATCATGTAGTGTTTATTAACAATTTAGTAATATCATTCGTATTAAGAAATTTAGAGATAATAAAAATCTGATTTTATTCAGATTTAAATTATAATAAATTTGTACATTGCTAAACCTATTTTCTTAAAATATCAAAGTTCCTTCTCCATCTTTTCATGGCTTTCTATTTTATAAATACCAAAGTTTATTTCCATTCTTATAGACTTCTTTGATAATTCCCCCACCAAGACAAATATCTTTATCATACAAAACACAAGCCTGTCCAGGAGTGACACTTTTTGCTTTCTCGTATGTAATTAAGTATTCCTCCCCACATTTTTTTACAGTAACAGGAATATCTTTTTGTCGATAACGGAATTTGGCACTACAAATGCTTATTTCCTCGTCACTTAATAAATTCACACTCTCAATCAAACAAGCATCTGAAAACAAATAGGGGTTATTCTCTCCATAAGCAACATATAAAACATTCTTTTCTAAATCCTTGCCAACAACAAAGATTTTATCTGTATCCCCACCAAGTTGCAATCCTTTTCTCTGCCCAATGGTATAATACATCAGTCCAATATGTTTTCCTAATACGTCCCCTGTTTCTATATTTACAATATCTCCTGGAATATTTGGTAAATAGTTTTCTAAAAATTGCGTAAAGTTGCGTTCCCCAATAAAACAAATTCCTGTTGAATCCTTTTTTGAAGCTGTCACAAGATCCAAAGAAGAAGCAAGCTCACGAATTTCTTTCTTTGTTAAATGACCAACTGGAAAGAGAACATGTTCAAACTTTTCCTTAGGTACTTGAGATAAAAAATAAGTTTGATCCTTATTTTCATCAATTCCTCTAAGTAATTTTCCATTTTCAAACCGTGCGAAATGTCCTGTTGCAATATAATCAGCGCCCAAACTTTCTGCTTTCTTTAAAAACATATCAAATTTAATATATTTATTACACATAATATCTGGGTTTGGAGTTCTTCCTTTTTTTAATTCCTCTAAAAAATAAGTAAAAACATAATCCCAATACTCCTTAATAAAGTCAATACGCTTTAGAGGAATACCCAACTTTTCACATACGGCTAATGCATCATTATAATCTTTTTCTTGTGGACAAATGTCATCTTGTAATGTAGGATTTCCAGATATATCATTATTTATATTCGCGTCCCAGTTGCGCATAAATAAACCAATCACTTCATAACCTTGCTTCTTTAATAAATAAGCAGATACACTACTATCGACTCCTCCAGACATTCCAACAATGACTTTTTTCATAATCATCACTTCCTTAAACACCATTATACCATGGGTTTTCTTAAATGAAAAAAATTTTAACAAAAAAGATAACAAACGTTATCCTTTTCAAAAGAAGATTTCTATTTTTCTTTCTTATCATTCATCATTTCTTTTAAAGTCGTTCCAAATGTAGCAATGGATTGTAGTTCACTTGGTACAATAATCTTTGTTGCTTGCCCATCCGCCATACGTGATAGTGTTTCATAACTTTTTAACGTTAATACAGAACTATCTGCTTTTGCTTCTTTTAATAATTTAATACCTTCTGCCTCTGCTGTTTTAATTTTAAGCATTGCTTCTGCTTCTCCTTCAGCACGTTTAATACGTGATTCTTTATCAGCTTCTGCTCGTAAAATGGCACTTTCTTTTTCTCCTTCGGCAATAAGAACACTTGATTTCTTTTCTCCTTCAGCTTGCAAAATTTTCTCACGTCTTTCACGTTCAGCACGCATTTGTTTTTCCATTGCTTCCTGAATATCTTTAGGAGGTAGAATATTCTTCACCTCTACACGATTTACTTTAATTCCCCATGGATCAGTTGCTTCATCCAAAATAGAACGCATTTTTGAATTAATGATATCCCTTGATGTTAAGGTTTGATCTAGTTCTAATTCTCCAATAATATTACGTAAAGTTGTTGCTGTTAAATTTTCAATCGCACTAATTGGATATTCTACACCATATGTATATAATTTCGCATCTGTAATCTGAAAATAAACCACTGTATCTATTTGCATAGTAACATTATCTTTAGTAATAACAGGTTGTGGAGCGAAATCTTTTACAATCTCTTTTAAAGTAACAACATTGGCTACACGATCGATAAAAGGAATTTTAAAATGTAGACCGTTTTTCCACGTCACATAATAAGAACCAAGTCTTTCGATAACATAACTCTTTGCTTGTGGTACCACCTTAATATTTGGTAATACAATTAAAATAACAATAACTAGTATAACAATTAAAAATTCCATCTATTTTTCCTTCTTTCTTACAATTAATTTAACGCCATCAATTTTCTCAACGATGACTTCTTCATTTACTTCGATTTCTTCCTTCGAAACTGCACTCCAACGTTTTCCATCAATTTTTACTTCCCCAATTTCGTTTTTTACTATTTTCCCTGTAACAATAGCCACCTCTCCTATAATGCGATCCAAGTTGGTCTTTTCTTTATTTGGTTCTATATATCGTTTTAAAAACTTACGAGTTGTCAATAATAAGAATATTCCCAGTAAAACAAATATCGCAAATTGGACAAGAAAATTATCATAAAAAATGGAAACAATTAAAGAAACAATTCCACTTGCAATAAACCAAATAGATACTAGATTGACTGTGCTTACTTCAAGTACAATGAGGAAAAACACAAGGAGTAACCAAAGCATCCATAGTTCCATACCTTCACCTCTTTTAAACATACTATACTCTTCTTTTATGCAATTGACAAGAGATTTAATACTAATTTATAATACTTTTAAAAAAAGGAGAATTGATTATGCAAGTAAATCACTCATTAAAACCCATTTATACAAAAAATGCGAAGGTATTAATTCTAGGAAGTATGCCTTCAGTTACATCAAGAAAGCTTGGATTCTATTATGCTCACCCGAAAAATCGTTTTTGGAAAACATTAGAACAAGTCTATGAAGAGGAAATTGGGCCAACGAAGAATGAAAAAATTGCTTTTCTAAAAAGACACAATATTGCCCTTTTTGATGTTCTAAAAAGCTGTGATATTGTGAATTCCAGTGATCAATCCATCAAAAATCCCATTCCAAATGATTTGCTTCCCCTTTTAAAGGATACACAGATTAAAGTTATCTTTACTACAGGGAAAAAAGCTTATCAACTTTATCAAAAATATAGCTATCCTTCTACCCATATCAAAGCCATCTCTTTACCTAGTACTTCTCCCTTATATTGTCCTAAGGGAATTGAAGAAAAATTAAAGGAAGCCTATAAGCAAATTCGAAAGTTCACTGACTAAAAAATTCCTATTTTATTAGGAATAAGAATTGTTTTAAAATTAGGGGAACGCAAACACTTTCCAAAATAGATGTAAATAGAATAACCAAAAGTAAAATACATGTATAAGTAATATAATTACTGATAGGCTTTTTTAAAGATACTTCCTTTTTACCAAAGAGAGCTGTAATCAATAGATAAGATACTTTCATTGCATAAATTAAAAAGATAGAATAGAAAATAAAATTGATAAAGTGGGGAATAATATAGAATAAACTAAAGAGCATTCCTTTAAATCCGTAAGTAAATACAAAAGAAGAAATGGAAAACCCAATCATAAAACTTTTTACAAAATATAAGAATAAGACAATGGGAATACCTACAATTGATAGACTAAGTATAAAAAGAACAACCACATATATAATATTTGATACACAAGTATTTTTAAATGCATCTAAGTAATTGAGTTTTCCCTCTTGAATACTTTTCATAAAAGATGTAATATATTCTTTTACCAATTCCTGATCTGTTGCATTTATGAATGTTAAAAAAACACTGCCTGCTACCACTCCCATAAGTGCTAGTCCAAAAAGAAAAAAGAGTAGCTTCTTATTTCGTTTACTTTTTACTTTTAAAATACGTTTCATTTCTTTCATATGCCACCTCTAGTAAAACATATGCAAGTATCTATCTTCCTATTCCAAAAATAAGAAAAAAAGTATATAATGAAGTGGTAGAGGTGAACAAGATGTCTAAAAAAAAGAAAAAATTTAAAGTAAATCCACAACAAATTTGTGCGATTGTTTTGTTAATTGTTATTATTATCTATTACTTAGCTACCTTTTTTATGATTTAGTGAAGTGCCAAAGGGCGCTTTTTTCATTTTATTTAAATTTTTTTAAAGTTTCTGGTAAGAAAGACATATGAATGTCTTTTAAAGGTTGATTTTGGAATCCCAAATGGGATTCTTTTTCATAATTCAGTTGATTATCTTCTCCAAAGAGAAAACGAATATAGTCCCCTGCTGTATAATCTGTGGTATAAGAAAAGTCATTCGTTTCTTCATAGTAGAGTCCATTTCGAAAAGAAAGTGCAAAACCATCCATATATGCTTTTAATACTTCTGGAGTTGCTTTAATCCAACCATCTTTTAAAAGTTTTGCTGCTACCTTTTTTCGCATTTCATCCATCAACATGAAAGCGCCTGGGGCACATCCTGATAACATAGGTATTCCAAGTCGCTCCAATATACAATCTTTTTGTAAAAAAAACTGGGAATACGTACAATCGACTAAATATAATTCATCATTTACCTTTACTAAACTGCAACAATGTTTCTTCCGTTGATTAAATAGGGGCGAATCTTTTAAGAAAGCAGGTTCAATCGTTACTTTCGTTGTTTCAATCGAAAAAACATCTCCAATTTGTTTTACCATGTTCGCAGAAGTAGGACAATAGCCTTGTAAATCAAAGGACTCAAATGATTTGTTTTCATAACCATGTTTTTTATTGAGTTTACGACAAAGAGTTACTCGAATAGTGTCTGTAATTGACTGCAATACTTTTTCATTTGCGCTAAGTGATTTCATCTCTTCTTGATAGCCATATCTTGGCTTTACATTCATAATATAAGCATGCTTTATATTATCCTCAATACTTAACACCAATTGAATGATTGCATAATATTGTTTAGAGAATCCTTGTTCCTCCCTATACATTTTTGTAGAGATCTCCTTTACAATCTCATACACTTCTTTTAACATCTTTACTTGTTCATCTATTGTAGTTGCTTTATAAATGCGAAAGCGATACCCTTCTATCATTTTTTTATATTCATCGTTTCCCTTATGCATTGTATCTTGTTGGCTTCTTACCTCCATAACCAAAACCTCTCTATCTTTGTAAATAAAAATAAGCCTTTTTTACTTATCATAAATGTACCTTAATTTCTTCTTTTTGTGAATACTTTTTTTCTATTTTTACACTTCTTGACATTTTTAATGATCTTTATTCCTTACTTTCTTCCAACTTGGGATGTAAGATTTCGTTTAAGGCAGTTGCTAGAAGATGGGCTAATTTTTGAACGGTAAAATCAATTTCTTTAGGGGTTACCATTAAATTATAACCGATTGGTGTCAAAACTTCATAGAAAAGTTCTTTTACCTCTTCCTCTTCTAATAATCCTAACATACCAAGAACCTTTTCTTTATCTTCCTTATCAATTTCAATCTCTTCATTTAAATAGTTAATTTTACTTGTTGGAATGAGCCTACTCTTTTTTGTATGTAAAAATTTTTTTTGAAAAGAGTATTGCTTCATTAAATAGGTAATTGTGTCACTTACAACACTAACAGCATCAACAACCGTAGGAATTCCAATAGCTAAAACGGGTACACCTAGTGTATCTGCACTAATTTCTGTTCGTTTATTCCCAACTCCACTACCTGGTTCAATCCCTGTATCTGTAATTTGAATGGTCTTACAGACACGATCTAACGATTTACTAGCTAAAGCATCAATAACAATGACTTGTTTGGGCTTAAAGCTTGTAACAATACTTTTTAGGACACTACTCGTTTCTAATCCTGTTTCTCCAGTGACTCCTGGTTTAAAGATAGCCGTACTAGAGAATCCTTCTTCTAACGGACCAAGATTCTCCAAATAACTGGTAACAACAATTTCATCAATGGTCTTAGGACCAAGAATATCTGGTGTTGATTTTTGATTTCCAAGTCCTATTAGTAATGTTTTTTCACCCTTTATGAATGGTTTTAAACAAGATTTCAGTACCTGCTTTACCCCTAAAAAATTATCAATATCGGTTATATCAGTAAATTCGATTGTGGTATAGTTTCCTGGTTTTTTTAATCCTTCCTTTGCCCTAGTTTCATCTAAACAAAGCTTACTGACAAATACGCCTTTTAAAACTTCTTCCCGTTTCAAATCCGTAACTGATTCTGTAATTAAATCTGTCCTAATTTTAAAATTCTTTAAGTCAATCTCTCTCAACATAATCACCATTACTATTTTTTACCAGAAAGTGCAGTTTTATTTGCATTTTCTAAAAAAGTTTGCTAAAATATAAAAAGCAAGTGACATGGAGGTGAGAATATGCCAAATATTAAGAATGCCAAAAAAGCTGTAATTGTACAAGAAAAGAAAAATAAAGTCAATAATGTGTATAAAGCAAGTTTAAAAACGGCTATGAAAAACTTAGAAAAAGCAATTGCTTCAAAAGATGCTGAGAAAGCAAAAGAAAACCTACAAATTGTTTACAATAGATTAGATAAGGCTGCATCAAAGGGAGTGGTTACAAGTAATTTTGTAGCACGTCATAAGTCAAGACTTACAAAAAAAGTAAACGAAATGAAGTAAAAAATACTTCTTTTTTTTCTTTTATTTGGTATAATAGTGGTGGTGATGGTATGAAAAAGTTCCTTAAGTATTTGATTGTTTTATGTATCTGTGCAGGTATTATTTATTATAAAGAACCAATTGCAACTTATTTATATACCAATTTTATCTTTAAAAAAGAAGTTGTCGTACCTGAAGTCACTTCATACCATAAAGATTATGCTTTTGCTTATGTACAAGAAACTAATAATTTTTATCCTAAAACAAAAGAAGAACTCTTAAATGTAATTTATACAATATTAAATGCAGGTTGGGATACTTTTTCTTTCTATTGTAGTGATGAATATGATTGCAGTACTGATGTCAATGCCATCGCAAAAGACGCAGAATTATTATCAAATATCAATAATTTCGTTCATCCTTATAATACCTATGAAACTATATCTATTAGTATCAATAATTTTAATAAAATCACGATTGGAGTGACACACCAATATACAAATAATGATATTTTAGAAATTGATAAAAAAATAAATGCAATCTATGAGGAACTCATTACAGATACAATGAGTGATTATGATAAAATTAAAAAAATTCATGATTATATTATTAGTCATACGGTATATGATTCTTTAAAAGAAGAAGATCCTACAGATGCAAATAGATATAAATATAAAAGCAATATGGCTTACGGACCCCTTCTTGCTGGAAAAGCCTTATGTGGTGGCTATACAGATGCAATGGCACTCTTTTTAGAAAAAATGAACATTCCAAATTATCGCATTTCTTCTGATAATCATATTTGGAATCTCGTTTATATTAATGGAAGTTGGAAACATTTGGATTTGACTTGGGATGATCCAATTACTTCAACAGGTGAAAGTATATTAACGCACAAATTCTTTTTAATCGATACAACCACATTAAAAAATTTAGATAGAGAACAACATAATTTTAATGAAAAAGTTTATTTAGAAACAAAATAAGGGATTAAACCCTTATTTTTTAGTGAACTGTTTTTGTTCTTCCTTCAATCCTCGCTTTATTCTATAGGTGTCTTCCAAAAATAAAAGTTACAATTTGACAAAAATAAAGCAACTTCGTAAACTGTTGTTAAAAGAAAAAATAGACAATAAAGAAGTTTTAGGATAATTATAACAGAAAAATTGGAAAAAGAATATAAAAAACAGATTGAAATGCAAGATAAACGCATGAGATTACAATTACTAAATTCTCAATAAAATAAGGGATTAAATATTTAATTATCATCAGTCAAATTTCAATTAAACTTAATATTTATTATGATTATTTAATTGTTTTTGATAACATCTTGTCTACAAAGCCTTTATTTACAAGAAAAACTCATGCGTTTATCCTGGATTGAAATGATAAAAAATGGATTTCTTTTGTTTTAAACTCTATTATTTTACCAATTACGAACATTCATTCATAAATTTTATTGCTTATTTTTTATAAATGTTATACAATTAATCTAGAGATAATTTGATAGTTAGGTGTTTTACTCTGTTTTTGTATCTTTTGGTACTAGAATAGAGGTGATTTCTATGATTCAAAAAATTATAGAAAGGATTAATTCTTTTGGAATTAGTAGTTATCTTTATAACTATAGTATTTTATACTATCTTAGTTCTTAAAAATAAGGACTAACTTAAACGAAAACACCGAATCTTCTTTTGAAACGGTGTTACACTATTGAATAGAGTATACATCTGACATGCGAATATCAAATGTATCTCTTTTTTATTATATGAAATTTCTTTCACTACATACATTTTAGCACAAAACTTCCTATTCGTCAAACCAATTTCAGACTTTTTATTTTCAGTTATACGCACTCATTCTACCTTAATTTTCTCTAAATAAGAAATGGCCTCATCAAAATGGCTTACCTCAATCAATTTCATTTTTTTCTTACTTTCTTCTAATGTTTTTAAAGCTTCCTCATAATTTTCAGAAGGAACAAAGAAAATATCTGCTTTTTCTTTTAAGGCACCTAGAATTTTATACTTGATTCCCCCAATTTCTCCAATATTTCCTTCTCCATCAATTGTCCCAGTTCCCGCTATTTTCATTTTTTTTGAAAAATTTGAATTGGTTAGCGCATCATAAATGGCAAGTGTCATCATAAATCCCCCTGAAGAACCTGATTCGCTTTTGTCAAAAATAAATTCGATTTTAGGCTCCACTTGTATTTCCCTTTTTAAAGTAGGTAAAATTCCTATTTTTTTTGTTCCTTCTACATCAAATACACGTGCATATTTCTCCTCTATTTTTCCGTTCTTTTCTACCTGTATTTTTAACTTTTCTGAAATAGTAGATGATTGAATCATTTCAAATAAGTTTTGTTTACTTTCGAGTGTATTTCCATTTATACTTATGATTTTGTCTCCTATTTCTAAGTCGGTATCTGCGAGGTTATCAATATAAGTTACATATGCTTCTTCTTTTAAAATATTGACTTGTTTTCCTGCTTTTAAATAAGCATAGATTAAAGCATCTTGATTTGCTTCTTCTAACATAAGATGATTTCTAAAACTAACCTCACTATCTGTTCCTACCTGTTCCCTTTTAGAAGTGATTTCATAATCTTTATGCATTTTCGCGTGCAAAAAAGTAATAGGTGTTGCTTTATATTCTGACACATACGCCAAATAGTAATTTAGGTCTTTCTCCATCCCTTCTACTTGAAAACGCTCTCCAACCGCAATTAGTCCGCCAGGTCCTTCTATAATATAAGGAAGCGGAAATAAAAAGAGAAAACAAGCAATAACAACAATTAAAATATACAACCAATTTCCTTTTATTAATTTTGTAATTTTCATATCTCACCACTCCATTCTATTCAAGATTCCAAATTTCTTTCATATATTTTATAAGGTGATTCTTATGAAGAAATTTTCTTCTTTTTTGATTAGTTTTCTTTTAATTAGTTCTATTTTCTTACTATTTCGAAATACAAGCATTGTGTTAGAATCCGTTATAAAAGGCATAGATATTTGGAAACAAAATATTTTTCCTTCCCTATTTCCTTTCTTCATTATAGCACATATTATGATTGAATATGGATTTATTGAACTTTTTAAAGAAATTTTAAAACCACTTATGTATCTTTTTAGAGTTAATCCAAATGCTTCTTTTGTCGTGGCTATGAGCTTGTTATCAGGTAGCCCTTCTAATGCAAAATATACCAAGGAATTATATCAAAAAGGATTACTTTCTAAAAAAGAAGCAGAAAAGGTATTAACATTTACTTTTTTCTCAAGTCCTCTTTTTATTTTAGGAACCTTATCAATTACCTATTTGCAAAATCCAAAATTAGGATTTCTTATTTTAACCTGCCATTATTTAGCTAACTTTATCATTGCTTTTCTTTTTCGTAATTATGGTACGCCTTCAAATCAAGAGGGGGAACATAAGATACATTTAAAAGAAGCAATGAAAAAAATGTGGCAAGTGCAGAAACAGAAAAATATTGCTGTTATAGTTGTAAAAAGTATCAAAGAAGCACTCGATGTGATGTTATTAATTTTAGGAAGTGTGACATTCATATTTATAATAACTGCACTACTTCACGATTTTCTACCAACGAATGGATACTTAAACGCTACCATAAAAGGGATTTTAGAAATGACACAAGGTTTACAAGCCCTTTCTGTCTTGGATTTGTCTTCCTTTCATAAAGGGATTCTATCTGTGATGCTTTTATCTTTCGGTGGCATCAGTATCTATATACAAATAATCAGTATCCTTTCAGATACTGACTTAAATACTCTTCCTTTTTTAATGGCACGCCTACTTCATGCAGCCATTGCAGGTTGTTTATTTTTACTTCTTTATGAATTTACAATGTAAGGGTTTGTACTTGAACCTTTTGCTCCTACACCTCCCTCAGAAAGGGTAAATGTTGTTGAAGCTTTTAAATAAAGGACAGGTCTTACACCCATAGAAGTTCCTACTGTACTTGATGTTAATTTTCCACCCACAATACTCCATGCATTTGTTGTGTTAGCTCCATCTGCTGTCATCAACCAATAATTAAAACTTTTTGCTAAATAGTTCGCACTATTGCAACTTCCTGTTCTAGCTGAGAGTATCCCCGTACAAGTCTCTGCACTTGAAGATAAAACATAATCTAGAATCGAAGGAACAGCAATACTCTTTGCATGATCTCCATAATATTCACTAACAACTGCAGAAATTGCTGATGCACCCTTTTGTTGTACCAACATATTTACCATATTGGTATAAGTATCTTCTGTTGAAGTACTAGGTAACGTTACTGCCCCATAGAAGAAATTACTATTAGAACTGATATTTTTATCCAAGACGAAATTCGTTAATGTTGTATTTCGAATTTGAGAATTTAACCAATTGTTATTTGTTCCATAATTTGCTGTTTTAGAAGCCGTTGTTTCTGATCTACAAGAATTCCCTACATAAGTTCCATCATAAATGATTTTTAATCCATTTTCTTGTGTTATTTGCATAATTCGATAACACTTTGCATCTATAACAATAAAGTTATTTGGGCTTGTTCCTTTATATACATATTTAGGAAAATCTTTATCATTTCTATTCCATACATCAAGAGATACATCATAAAGTCCATCTTTTGTATATTTTCCTCCCTCTGTTGCTAAAACTCTACGTATCATATCATTCACTGTAAATGTTGTTAAATGAACTGCTTGTACCCCTGTAAGTCCCCAATTTGAAGATTGCAATTGATTATACTCGTTCATTTTAGTAGGAGATAATTCTCCATTCGCATCCATTTCGGTATAGAACTGCGTTGTCATATGTAGTCCAAAGTCTCCAGAAGATAATTTATTAGTAATAGGAGCGTCGATTGTCAAAAAAGTGTTGTATCTAACTGTATCATCTGGAATATAAGAAAGTGTTGCTTCTACTTCACCTAATTGACTTCCTTTTGCAAAAGTCATTGCATAACCATCGTATATAATTTTTCCTTCTACATCTTCCTTCGGAGAAATGACCTCTAATCGTTTTGTTACTTTCGTAGGTTCCCCTGCTTCATCTCTTGTACTTGGATCTGTTAATACAAAATCCAAACATAACTGGTGATCTACTGTTCCATCTGAACAAGTCTTAATCTCATTTACATTTAAATCAAAAAAGTCATCATTGATTCTCCGTGTCAAATTCCCTTGGTCAATTAATAAAATCGTTTTATAATCAGAAGAGGTATACAAATTTTTTAAACTTAAAACAATTTGAAATAATAAAAATGATATTGTTGAAATTAAACAAAATGTAACAATAATTTCAACAAGTGTAAATCCTTTTTCGTTTCTTTCCATATAATCCTCCTAATTACTTAACTTAACCGTTCCAAATTGGTCACCTTCAAATTCAACAACCAATCTGTACCCTTCATAGTTTTCATTATTAATACTCATATTTTTTACAAATTGGTATAGCTTTTCATGGTAAAATCCTGTCTTATTATCTTTTAGTTCGTCTTCAAAACTTGTTTTAAGGGTAGATTCTTTTACCGCAAACACCGAAGAAACTCTTAAATCACTAAATAAAGTTTTACAGTAATCTGTCTTCATTACATATTCACTTGGACAAGTTGTAATATCAATAAATCCCCCACTGCTATTTTCTAGAGCTTGAATTAATAGTTCATTTCCTGTAGAGGTAATATAGCGATCAATGTTCTTTGCTTTATATAATGCTGGAATTGTATTAAACTCAAAAGATACATCATAGCTTTTTTTCAATTGTGTAAACTCTGCAAACAAAAATACCAAAACACCGATGATAAAGGCAGAGACGACTAATGTCTCAACTAATGTAAAACCTCTATTATTTTTTTTCATAAATTTAACTCCTTTTTATTGTATTTTCCTCTTATCTATTATATAATACTTCTAGGATAAATGCTAGTCCTAAATAAAAAAAAGAATAAAAAAAGGAGTTGACAGGGTGTGTTAAAAATTATAGATTTTGAAAAAATACCAGTTGTTGAAGTGGTCAATGATATGTTAGTTGATGCTGCAAAAAGAGGTGCTTCTGATATCCACTTTGACCCTCATGAAGATAAAATGAAAGTTCGTATCCGTATTGATGGAGACTTAATGGACTATGTAGAGGTTCCAAACGACATTAAGAAAAATTTAGTTACACGTATAAAAATTATTTCTGGAATGAATATTACAGAATCACGTCTTCCACAAGATGGTGCGATTAAAGCAACACTAGGTGGCATCGACTTGGATCTTCGTGTTTCTGCCCTTCCTACAAACTTAGGGGAAAAAATCGTTGTTCGTATTTTGGATTATTCGATGAGCCAAGCAGGTCTAGAAGCTTTAGGATTTTCAAAGAGCAATTATGAGAAAGTACTGAAGATGATTTCGGTTCCAAACGGAATTATTTTAGTAACAGGTGCTACTGGTAGTGGTAAATCAACAACCGTTTATTCCATCTTACAGAGATTGAATCGAGAGGAAACAAATATTATTACAGTTGAGGACCCAATTGAAATGAATATTGAAGGTATTAATCAAGTACAAACAAACAGCGAAATTGGTTTAACCTTCGCTTCTGTTCTTCGTTCTATTTTACGTCAAGACCCAAATATTATCATGATTGGTGAAATTCGTGACTCAGAAACAGCAAAGATTGCAGTTCGTGCTTCAATTACTGGGCACCTCGTTCTTTCCACTGTCCACACCAATTCCTCTTTAAATACAATTGAGCGTTTACTTGATATGGATGTCGAACGTTATCTTTTGTCTTCTGCTCTAACAGGTGTCATCGCACAAAAATTAGCTCGTAGGCTCTGTAAAAAATGTCGCAAGTTAAGACCAACAAATGACTATGAAAAAAAATTACTCTACGAAGTTACGCACAAACAAATAAATGAAGTCTATACAAACGTCGGATGCCCTGAATGTTCCAATGGATATAGAGGTCGTATTGCAATACATGAAGTCCTTCTCGTTAATCAGGAAGTAAAAGATGCGATTAGTAATAATGTAAGAAAGGATGAACTAAGAAAGTTAGTATATACATCTGATGTTACTACTTTATTGCAGGATGGAATCAACAAGGTTCTAGCGGGTGAAACAACAATTGAAGAAGTTCTAAAATTAATTGAATTAGAAAATGATGAAGCAAGTAAAGAAGAGAATTTTGGAATAGCAAGTTCTATTGCTTCCACAAATATAAATACAGAAAAACAAATGGTAGAAGCCACAAAGCCACAACCAACTACTCCACCTATATTTAGTTCAAACCCACCGCTTCGTATTGAAAACGATGTTGTAAGAGATGTTTCTTCAAATGAATTTAATGATTTTGATATTAATTTAGACATTTAAAAAAGCTCCATAAGGAACTTTTTTTTATACATTTAAAATAAACATTTCTAATGAAATACCTTTGTCGACTTCTCCTTTTTTGATTGCAATATCTAAATTAGCTAATTTCTGTATATAGGAAATTAATGTATCCTCATCATATTGTTGCATTCTTCCAAGTGTTTTTCGGATAGGATACCAATGTACTTTCAGTTCGCTTGAAATATCTTTTTCACTATATCCTCTTTGGTATAATTTCTTTACTTGATAAATCATTCGAAATTGATTGGCTAACATTACAAGAATCATAATGGGTTCCTCCCCTAATTTTATCATTTCTTGATAACTTTGAATTGCTACCTTTTTATCCCTTGTAAGAATGGCATCGATCAAATTAAAAATATCTGTATCAATATTTTGGCTTGTCAAAAGAAGAATATCTTCTTTAGAAACAGTCTTATCCTCATTTTTGTATAATTTTATTTTTTCGATTTCTTGTTCAAGAATTGACAGATTATTTCCTACCCGTTCTAATAAAAAAGTAGCGTCTTCTTTTGTAATTGAATACTCCCCAAAAAGATCTAAAACCATTTTTGGCGTATGATCTATCTTGTTATATTCCTTTAGATATCCTTTTTCTTTTGCTAATTTCACTATTTTTTTTCTTTCATCCAGTTTGTCTTTTTCAACCTTAAAAACAAGAATGGTATTAGGATTTGGATTTTTGAAATAAGCCTCTAAGCCATCTATGTTTTGTTCAGGTAATTTTTTATTTGTCGAAGCCATAAATATATATGCATTTTCAACAACAATCATCTGTTTACTTGAAAACAAGGAAACTTCATCTGCATGCATAACAATATCTGTCATATTACTATTTTCTAAATCATATTTTTCATAAGAAAGTGGATCTATATTTCTTTTCAATTTTTCAATTTCTTTGTCAATTAAAAATGTATTTAATCCATAAAATATATATATCATCTAAGCACCTCATCTACCCAAAAAGAATGTTTTTTCACATTCTTTTATTTCCACATTTTCTTTCTATATTTTTTCACATTATCCAAAACTTGTCGCACAGTCTTTTTCTGCTTAATCCTCTTTTTAACTTCTATTTTTTCTTCTTCTTTTAAAGCCTCATAAGATATAAGTTGATTATCATCATATTTTGAAAGAAAATCCACTGTTTTTGTGTTATACGTAAAGGATAATTTACTATGTGAAATCTCACGCTCTTCTTTATCTAAATGATGAACTAAAAAATCAATATTCCCTTGTTTTGATAATTTTAATTCTGTATCTTTTTTTACGATTGTCCCTTTATAATATTCCTCATCTCTTTGTATAGAGTATGTGTATGCATTTTCATCTGTCTTTGTAATTTCTACAGAATTGCTTCCTATTTTCCCTGTTATGTTTTCTTCTTTTTTTACTATATCAAAGATGTTTTCTCCATTTTTGACTAATTTATATTGTTTCCTTTTTCCTTTTCTATTTGAAAATTCATAGATAGAAGACGTCTCTACTTTGATGTCATAACCAACTACTTTATTTATAAGACCTTTGGCATAAACATGTATTTCTATCTCTTGAACAGGCATATTTTTTATTTTTTCTAAATAATTGTGTAAATCTGTTTCACTAATATTAAAACAAGAAGTGATTTTTTCTTTAAATAGTTTATTATTTTTAAATGTATCACTCCACTTTATAAGAATATTCTGTATTCTATTTTGTGTAAGATGAAAAGAAATATCTCTTACATTTTCTATTTTTCCATCAAGTTCTAACTCTTTTTTTTCTTCATTTAAATCATCTTCTGCAATCTCATTTAAAAGAAATTGAACCATATATTTTCGAAAAGTTTCTATATCTTTTTTTGTCGTTTTTGTATCCTGAAGTAAAAACGAAGCATGATTTGGAACTTCCATATATCTACCTGTTACTTCACGTATTAAAAGACTAAATACATCTTGATTCCCATTTCCATAAATGGTAAGTAAATCTTCATTACTATATGTTGATTTTAATGCATGTGTAAGTTCTTTGTTTTTTAAATCCATTCCTAAAGTATAAGACATATGTATATTCTTTACTGTATCTAATAGTTCTTTTTCTTCTTTAGTAATTAAAGTTGTATCGTAATCTGTTTCAAAGTTTACAAGAAAAGAAGTTACAAAAGGTGAACTTTTACTTAAATGGATGAATTTATTTTCCAAAACTGTATTTAATTTAGCTGTTATATTTTTTGTTTCTCCATTTAACCAACTTCTATATACATTTTTCTTACTTTTTACATACAAAACACTTGCTACAACAAATAGAGCTATAATAAGAAGTGTAACAATGCGGTAAACTAATTTCTTAGCATTAAATGGTTTCTTAGAATACTCCAAATCTACATCCTTATAAGATACATATTCAGGAATAATTTCTTTTTTCGGTTTTTGAAAGGAAACATCTCCAAGTGGGGCATATAATTCCTCTGGAATTTCTTCTGATTGTTCTTCCTGTATATTTTTAGATTCTTCATTCATAGACACACCTCTTCTATTCTGTTACTATCATACCAAACTATTCGTTTTTTTTCAAGTAAGAAGTTATTCACCTATAAAACGAGATATGAATTTAGCGAATTTGTACAAGATGATATTATTCTTATTCACAGCATAGCTTTTTCCTAAAGCCTTCCCTCCTATGGTTAAAGAAGCAATACAAGCAGTGGTGATTAATGTTGTAATAAGTGGCGAGACAGAAAAATCGTTTGACAAGCTAACAGATACGATTGCTCCAGCAGAACCTGAAACAATACCACAAATATCTCCTATGACATCGTTACAAAACGAAGATACTTTGTCCGCCTTTTGTATCAATCTTACTGCCGTTTTAGCTCCTCTTACTTTTCTAGAACTCATAGAATTAAAAGGTTCTATATCTGCACTGGTTACTGATACACCTACCATATCAAACAAGACTCCTAATAAAATAAATAAAAAGATAAGTAAAATTTCTATTAAAAGATCCACTTTTGGTAATGCCATTTCACATAAAAAGGAGAAACCAATTGATAAAATAAAGGCAAGCAATGTTATTTTTAAAATCCACTTTATGTCTACAATCCTTTTGTTTTTCTTCTCTTTTCTCTCTGTTAGTACTTTTAGATTTGTAAATTCCTCTTTTAAACGTATTTTTTCTATTTTTTTCATTATGCACCTCAAACAAAAAAAGGGAAATATTCCCAAATTAGATGTGTCTGGCTATAAAACAGTAAACTTTGTATCTTAGGTCAAGTAGAATTTCTCTAGAATCTACAGTGCGTTACCACACGTGCGGTTCCCCTTTAAAGATTCCAATATAGTGTCACCACATATATAACTTGATCGCCACTTAGTATACACCGCAATCCCATTTTATTTACACTCTAGGAGATTTCCTCAAACACTCCATTTATTACTAATTCTTTTTTGCAAATGTGATTTCAAATTGCAATAGGTAAAAATAATTGGCCAGTTATTTTTACTTAGATCAATTATCCCAAGACATTCACGCAAGACAAGCTACACTACTCGTAGCGCTAACCACATAGTAGGTTTAATCCCAAGTCGTCATTAGTCCGTCAATGGATTCATGTATAGGCTAATAACAAGTATGGGTCTCCACGAACACTGGGTTCCCCTATATGCCATTATAGGTTTCCCAATACTCTACCTTCCAGCACTCACCCCACACTGGGCGTATAAAGCAAGCACCAAAAGTTTCACAGGTATGCTCTTTGACAGATTTTTAGGCCTGCCTTCATAATAAACTTCGTGACTAGAATAATGCGCCAATCACTGGATTAAATTGTATCAAAATTATATACTTTTGTCAAATTGATACCTATCTAAAAATATGCATTCTCTTTTATTTATATACTTTTCTTTTATAAATATATTGTTTATAAAAGGCACTTTTATCCTCTTCATTTGTAAATATTAAGTCTGCAAGTTGTAAAGCTTTTTTCTCATCAATTGCTTCTAACTCTCCTATACAACCTAAAAATGGTTCATGTTCAAATAAATAATCCATTTTTTCTTTATCATAGACTTCACTTTTTATGTAAGTTAGAAAAGCAGAAAAAAAGGTAATATAATTGAACCACAAATCGTAATTACAAGTTCCATTCGGGGTCCTGAATTCTATCATTGCAATAGGACTTTCCTTCTTTTTCAATTTTCTTTTTAAAGAAAGCGCCATAGTTTCATTATTAATAAGTCTTTGATAACTCATCTCTTTTTTTGCAGTTCCATGATATTTATCATAAAAACGTTGTGCTACAGGGCTTGCAAATTCGCCAGCACATTCTCTTATATGTTCCTCTTCTCCTGTAGAAAAGCGATAAATAATATTTTCGTATATAGAAAACATTTTAAGTAAATTGATAAAATCTTCCTTCGAAAAAGTATAAGCATCTAAATTAATTTGAAAACTGGCATGTTCAAAGGTAGGATTTAAAAATTCGAGTGTTTTTGCTAGTTTCTTTAATTTCTTAAATGTTTCTATTTCATTGGATAAGACAGGAGAAGATAATTCAATTCCTTCATCGGTTAAACTTAAATCTGTTCCTATTATCCAATTTTCATCTACTTTATGACAAATAACACGTTCTCCTTCTTCAAATGGAATTCCTTCCATTTCAATTTCAAGGCCAAAAGGAATAAATATTTCCTTACTAATTTGTTTTTCCATAAAAAGTTTCATCCCTTTCACTTGTTTTGCTATTATAAACTCACTTTAAATTCTTGTCAAATTAATAACTATCATAATTTAGAAAAACATGTTAAAATAATACGAGGAAGTGATGATATGAATGAGCCGTTAGCTGTTAAATTAAGACCAACATGTATAGAAGAAATTATTGGGCAGAAACATTTAATTGGAGAAGGAAAAGTTCTCTATAATTTGGTGAAAAATAAACATCTTTTTTCTATGATTTTATATGGAAAACCAGGCATTGGCAAAACGACGATAGCAAGCGCTATTGTAAATGAATTACACTTAAAACATCGCATGTTAAATGCAGTCATTCACTCTAAAAAGGATTTTGATATTGTTATCGAGGAAGCAAAGATGAATCATGGTCTGGTTGTGATTATGGATGAAATTCACAGATTAAATAAAGATAAACAAGATTTACTTCTTCCTTATTTAGAAAATGGATTAATTACTTTAATTGGAATGACTACATCAAACCCCTATCATAAAATTAATCCTGCCATTCGAAGTCGTTGCCAAATATTCGAATTACATGAGTTATCAGGCGATGATGTTTTAGAAGCCTTAAAAAAGGCAATACAATCTGGTATATTAAAGGATATTAAGATAGATGAGGATGCATTAGAAATGATTAGTACTCTGTCTAGTGGAGATGTTCGAAGTGCTTACAATTTATTAGAGGTATCGTATTATGCAACCAATGATTTTCATATTACTAAAGAAGTCATAAAAAATATCAATGCGAAACCTGTTTTTTTTCACGATAAAGACGAAGATGGTCATTATGATGTGTTATCTGCTTTCCAGAAATCCATTCGTGGAAGTGACGTAAATGCTTCTCTTCATTATTTAGCGCGCCTCATTGAAGCAGAAGATTTAGATAGTATTTATCGAAGGATGACTGTCATTGCTTATGAAGATATTGGTCTTGCTAACCCATCCATTGGTCCAAAAGTAGATGCTTGTATTCATGCTTGTGAACGTTTGGGTCTTCCTGAAGCAAGAATTCCTCTAGGAACTATGGTGATAGAAATGGCCCTTTCGCCTAAATCAAATAGTGCCCATCTCGCCCTTGATTTAGCGCTTGCTGATATTCATAAAGGAAATACAGGAAATGTTCCAAATCATATTAAAACAAATTCCACAACTTATTTGTACCCACATAATTATCCAAATGGCTTTGTAAAGCAAGAATATTTGCCTGAAAATTTAAAACATAGAAAGTACTATAAGCCAAAGACAACTTCTAAATATGAGGAAAGTTTAAAAAAGATATACGATAAAATAGAACAATTGCAGAATAATTAATTGTTCTATTTTTATATTTGAATCTAAATTTGACAAAATTTGGAAATGTGCTAAAATAGCACATATATTTTTAAGGGGGAATCTTTATGAAAATGAATTGGAATAAGTATTGTTTTTTAATATTGTTAAGTACTACGATTGGCATAACTATTTTTCTATTTGCTATTTCATTACTTACAAAATATTTATTTTTACAATACATATCTATTATCACAGTATTTATATTAACGACTTATTCAGTAAAAATTATACATAAATGCGAAATACAAAAAGAAAAAATTTAAAATGAAAAGACAGTGAAGTATTTTACATTCATTGTCTTTTTCCTTCTTTAAAACTATATATATCTTAGCTCTGTCCTATTCTATAAGGAGTGACTACATGATACCTATATTTTCAATTATGAAAACAGCCCTTATTTTAAAACTCATCTTCTATCATTTGGTATTGAGCAAAAATATAGTAAATATGTAAAAAGAATTTAATAATTTCACTTTATTTATAAAGTTTTGAGTGTGGTTTTCCTTAAGCATCCATTACCCTGTTGATTGTCGAATTTTATCGATTATTTTCCATTGCAAGTTTCATTTCTTTCATTCAACTTGATTGGCAAACTTATAAATAGAAATTCCTCCATTGTCTTGCCAATCAACTTGTAACGCATCAAATTCTTTGCACCTAAATTCATTTAGTCTATCGTAATCAATTTTCTCCATTTTAAAATTTAATGCTTCCAAATTTAGATCTATATGTTCAATCTTATTTGCCTTTGTGATTGGAATTAACTTTTTCTCATAAATATAGTAATTTAAAAGTATTTGATTTTGCGTTTTATTATATTTATTAGCAAGTTCTACTAACAATGGATAGTTATGATTTGCTGTTCTATTTCTTCTAAATGGTTGATAATTTAAAAATAAAATATTATGTTTCTGACAATAATCTAAGATTCCCACATCTTCATTTTGTTTACATTCTAAATTATATAATCCTTCAAAACTAAATAAATCAATATTTAATTCTTCTACTATTACTTTTAATTGTTCAATATTTAAATTACTTGCACTTATATATCTACTTTTACCAATGCTTACTAATCTTTTTAACTCATTATAACTATCTTTTAAAGGAATTTTACTAGCTTTTGGTGTATGTAATAATATACTATCAGCATAGTCTATTCCTAAAATTTCTAAATATTTATCTAATTGCTCTTCAATATCTTCTACTTTTTCTATAAAATTTTCAATTTTAACAGCTATAAATAATTTATTTCTATCAACCCTTTTAATAAACTCAGAAATAAACTTCATAGTTTGTCCACCAGCATATATGTAACTTGTATCTATATAATTTTGACCCTTTTCATATGAATATATAATTGATTGCATTTCTTTTTCATCTATTACCAATTCTGTTTTATTATCTTCCCATGACTCACTTCTAGAAGCTCCTAAGCCATATGATCCTATTGCAATAGGAAATATATCTTTCTTTTCCATGTTTTTTTCTCCTTTTTAATATTTTACATTATTTATATAAATTTAGTTACGCTCTAGTTTGTAAGGGGAATTCTGCAAAATTTAGATTTCAGATACAAATATTTTTCCTATTTTCAATTTACTCCTTATAATCTAGTATGAAGCGTATCTTTTCATATTCTCTTACATTTTCTCCTCTTTATTTACTTTTCCCCAAGGATTCTTTTTTTGTATTTATCAAATTCACCCTCTTTTAATACTTCTCCATTATTGGTATCCATCTCACTATTTCTCTCTTTTAAAAGATTCATAAGGGCCTCCCCTGCCTCTTTGGTTGTATCAGAACAAACACTTACTCCATTAGAAGCAATCAAACCAATAGACAAGCAGTGTATCTTTTTTTGTTTATTGCCAACACTGATATAATAAGTATAATCACTAAAACAACATGCCTTCAATTGATCAACCCGCATAATTATTTGCGCAGGATTAGCTAAATAAATATAATCTCTTGTAAGTAGTCCATCTGGATTGGTAGCATTTGAAAGTGCTCTATCTAACCCTGTCGTTAGTTTCAGAATATAACAGTCAGTTGCGACCGCCTGTCGCTCAAACTCCTCGACTTCGCTCTCTAATAATTTACTATGTTTTGCAGAAGCTGCAATATAATCACTACGTTTTTTTCTGCTTTCCTTAATTAAAAAGTAAAGTAGAGCAAAAAGGCCTAAAGTAACCAGTCCAAAAAACACGCAAATTGCTATTCCAACCCCTAATGTATCATCTCCACTAGATACAGATTCAATAGTTCTACCAACGGACCACACAAATCCCCAAAGTGACCCAACAAAAAATAAAGCAAAGAAGAAAATAGCTCCAATACTTCTTCGCTTAACGGTCTTCCTCGCACTCTCCAATACAGAACCATCTGGAAAATGTTTTTGTACATAATCCTCATTCATCTTCGAAAAAAAATCTGTCATAATAAACCTCCACTCCTATTGTATGCATAACTTTATCACGAAATAAGTATAACACAAGCAATAAAAGATATCAACTTTCTAGTATACAAAAAATAACCCTATGTGAGTTATCTCTATTTAATAAGTCATGACAGCTATTAAACTATTCATATCAAATCCTGACAGAAGTAAAATCATAGCAGCTATAACCAAAAATGGTCCAAATGGAATTTCATGACTATTCTCCTTATTAATTAAAAATAAAGAAGCAGGTAGAGCGATAAAAGCAGAGAAAAAGATTGCTAAAACAGCGGTAGGCCATCCCAGAACCATCCCAAAAATAAACATGAGCTTGATATCTCCTCCACCCATGGATTCTCTTTTAAATAAAAAGTCTCCAAAAAGTTTTAAAATGTACATAAGACTAAATGCAATAAAACCATGGAATAGAACGCTTCCCACTTTTTCAATACCATAGCCAAAGCCATAAACACCTAATAATAAAATAAGTGCCGTAAGTAAGACTTCGTCTGGTATAATCATCGTTTGATAATCACTAATAATAATAATCAAAGAAATAGATATAAAAATTAATGAAATCCATAGTTCTTTTGTAAAGCCATATTTCAAATAACAAAAGAGAAAAAGAAACCCTGTAATTGTCTCAAAAATGGGATAAAATAAACCCACTTTTGCTTTACAATATCTACATTTTCCTCTCAAAAATAAATAACTAAATATAGGGAATAAATCTCCTATATTTAGTTTATGATTGCAGGATGTGCAATGTGATGCTGGTGTTACGATAGACATATTTCTTGGAAGCCTATATCCCACCACGTTGTAAAAAGAACCAAAACAAGCTCCAAATATAAACATAACACAAGCATAATACACAACCATACAAACCTCCTACGACATATTCTGAACAGCAGTATACATATTAAACATTGGGATAACGATTGCTAAAACAATAAGCCCTGTACAAGCAGCTAAGAACACAGTCAAAGCTGGCTCAATAAATGTTTTAATACGTGCAACAGCATTCTTTTGCAAATCCTGATAGTATAGAGAAACTTTTGTCATCATTTCCGCTAATTCCCCTGTTTTTTCACCCGTTACAATCATTTCATAAGCTGGAATTGGGAAAGCCCACTGTCCATCAAAAGCTTCTGAAACTTTTCCCCCTTTCGCAAGGGTATCTACAACATTTAAAATCATTTCCTTGTAGATTTCATTATTTGTAATTCTAGCTAGAATATCCATACAATCTACAATAGGTACGTTATGACTAAGTAAAGAACCAAATGTTTTTGTAAATGTCGTAACTTCACTATAAATAATTGTATTTCCAAATATAGGAAGTTTCATTGTAACTAACTGAACATATTTTCTAAAAGTTTTGTTTTTCTTGAATAATAGATAGAAACAAAACACAAATAATATAATACCAAGCAATAAAAATAATAAATACTGTTTCAAGAAAGAACTTAAACCTATAACAGCCTTAGTAAATGCTGGAATTTCTGTTCCCTCCATTGAGTTATAAATATCAACAAACTGTGGTACAACATATACCATGATAAATGTAATAACTGCAATAGCAAAAATACCTACAATAGTTGGATACATCATAGCTGTAACCAATTGTCGTCTTGATTCTTCCATTTGTGTATAATATTCTGCCATATCATCAAGAACTTCTGGAAGAGACCCCGTCATTTCTGCTGTTTTAAGCATGTTGATTAATAATTTTGGAAAGGCATTCCCTTGTTTATCAAGTGCAGAGGAAAAACTTTCTCCAATAGATAATTCATAATTGATTGATTTAAAAATATTTTCATACGCCTTTGTTTTTGAAAATTGTCTTGCAAGTATTTTAAGTGATTCGGATAAAGTAATACCTGCTTTTAAATAAGTAGACAATTGTGTTAAAAAGAAAATTAAGTCTTTGTTTTTGAATTTTCTCTTATTAGATGCAGCAGATGCATATTTTAAAGCAACCCACCTGTTTGTATGAATCTTATAAACTTCATAACCTTCACTTAATAAAAAGGAATGCACTTCTAGTTTAGAGAAAGCTTCAAAATGTCCTTTAACAAACTTTCCTTCAGGCGATTTTGCTTCATATTCGTAAATTAACTTGATATCACTTCTTTGTGCATCTTCTCCGTCAAAATCAAGAAGAAGCGCTTGTCTGTTAATATCTCGTTTGTTTTTCGCACTTTTTGAAAAAGGATTGTTTTGAAATGCCTCTTTAATCTTCTTAGAAAAGCTTTCATTCTTCTTTTCTGGCTTAGGCATTGCTTGTTCATAAATGTCTTTTTCTTTTCTATTCTTTAATTGTTTCTTACGAATTTTTTCTTCTCGCCTTTGTTTTGCTAATTCCTCTTTACGTTGTTTTGCCTCTAGTTTTGCCTTTTCACGACGATATAATTCTTCCTCTTTCTTTTGTTGTTTTGCGTGAATTTCTTCAATCTTCTTTTGTCTTTCTATACGTTGTCTTTCTTGTTTTTCTAAATTTTCTCTAGCTACTTTTAATTTTTTTGCTTCATTTTCAATTAGCCTTTTTTGTTTTACTGGGTCTTTTGATAAAGATGCTATCTTTTTTTGTACCCGGGCTTGTTCTTTTTCTCTTTTCTTTCGTTGTGCCTCTAATTTTGCTTGTCTTCTCTTCTCTTCTCTTGGACTTAATGGTTTTTTAGATACTTCTATATTCTTACCACTTGCTTCATCCAATCTTTTGTTTTCATTGTGATCTAACAATAACAACACTGGGGATAAAATTCCCTTGGCTATATAAGTAATAGGTTTCACAATACATTTCAAAAATTTCATCGAAATAAACACCTTCCAATCTCCCTTGTATTATTCCAGGTAAACTATACTCACCTATTCTATTAGTAATTATAACACAAATTTATTTTTTGTAAAACATTTTTTTGATAAATCATATAATATTTTAGAAAGGGGCAGATTTATGAATTATTTTAACCCATATTATATGGCCTACCCGACCGTTTCAGCAGCACCTAAAGCAGGTATTTTCAAAAGTTTATTTGGAAACTTAAATCTTTCTTCTATTTTAGCAGGTACAAGTAAAACATTAAATGTCGTCAATCAAGCAATTCCCCTTGTAAGACAGGCTGGACCAATGATGAGAAATGCGAAAACGATGTTTCGTGTTATGAATGAATTTAAAAAGGCAGAAGCCCCTAGTACGCCTAAAAGTACTATGCCTTCTACCTCCATGCCTACGAATTCTTTAAGGGAAGAACAACAAGTGGTTCCTAAAAAGCAAAGTGGTCCTACTTTCTTTCTTTAACCTTGCTTGTTCGCTTAAGCCATACAATTTCTTTTTTTATTTCTAGTTTTTTGCCAAGATGTCCTCTTGGCAATTTTTTTAAAATAGCTTCTCTTTTTTCGATTAAATACGTATAATATAAATTTCTCTTTATGCTATTTTCCTTTTTTAAAAGAGGCCCAAATTTCAATTCATAAGTAGAATAAGAAGCCTTTCCTTTTTCAAAAGTCATAATCACATACCAAATTTTTTTATCCAAAAGGACATGTTCAGAAGTAATTTTGTATCCTTTTTTCATCATAGATTCACGTAGAATTTCATAATCGTTGTTGGTTTGAATAATGATTTTTTTAAATGGAGCATCTTCTCTACCTTTTAAAATATCTAAAATCGTCCTTGTCCCCATTCCTGCAAGTACTGCAACACTGTTCTCTTTTATTTCTTGATTGAAAAATCCATCTTGACATAAAACTGTGATCTTTTTCTCCAAGTGGTATAAAGCAATATTCTTTTTAGCCATTTTTAATGCGCTTTCTTTTTGATCAATAGCATAACATGTATTGTTATTATAAAGGGTTAAAAATATATCTAAAAGCGCATGATCACAACCTATATCATAAACAACAACATCCTTTGGTACAAGAGATGTAAGTAATAATAATCGCCGATTGAGATGCATTAATCCCCCATATAGTCTTTTAATTTACGACTACGAGAAGGATGTCTTAATTTACGTAATGCTTTTGCTTCAATTTGACGAATCCGTTCTCTTGTTACACCAAAGATTTGTCCTACTTCTTCTAGCGTTTTGCTTTTACCATCATCTAAACCAAAACGTAAGCGAATGACTTTTTCTTCTCTTTCGGTAAGAGTAAGTAATACTTCTGCAATTTCATCTTTTAGAAGTTCATTCGTAGCATATTCTTCTGGAGATACATTTCGCTCATCTTTAATAAAATCCCCTAAATGAGAGTCATCTTCTTCTCCAATTGGAGTTTCTAAAGAAACAGGTTCTTGACTAATTTTATAGATGTCACGAATTTTATCTGGAGTTGTTCCCATTTTTTTAGCAAGTTCTTCCTCCGTTGGTTCACGGTTAAGTTCAAGAGTTAACTGGCGTTGAATACGGGCTAATTTATTAATAGTTTCTACCATGTGTACTGGAACACGAATGGTTCTTGCTTGATCAGCAATTGCTCTTGTAATTGCTTGTCTAATCCACCATGTTGCATAGGTTGAAAATTTATATCCTTTGGATACATCAAATTTCTCAACCGCTTTCATGAGTCCAATATTTCCTTCTTGAATCAAATCAAGAAACAACATTCCTCTTCCTACATAACGCTTTGCAATACTAACTACAAGACGAAGATTGGCTTCTGCAAGTGTTGCTTTCGCCTCACTATCTCCTTCTAAGATACGATCTGCAAGTTGAAGTTCCTCTTCCATTGTTAGTAATTTAATCTGTCCTATTTCTTTTAAATACATGCGTACAGGATCATTGATTGTCAAATCCTTCGTAATGGCATTATCATCCAATAGAAGTGCTTCCCCTTCTTCATCGTCACTATCATCTTCTGAAACGATTCGAATATTGTTTTCAGAAAATAAGTTATAAAGTTCATCTAATTCTTCACTCGTAAGTTCTAAACCCTTTAAATGATTAGCAAGTTCCTCATACGTGATTTTCCCTTTTTCTTTTCCTATTTTTAGTAATTCATTTTTTCTTTCATCAAATGTTTTAATTTCGTTCATAATTCCTCCCATAATTCCTTTTTTTGTAATTCAATCTTTAGTTCCAAAATTTCATCTCCCAATTTTTTCTTTTTCTCTTGGTCGATTGCTAGTTTTTGTTCACTCTTTAAATAATCTATTTGTTTTACAATTTTATATTCATAGATTGTATCCACATACTCGTCCATTTCTTCTTTTGTATATATATCTTTTAAGTCAAGTGATGTAATCTCATGAAATGTTTTTAATAAATCTGCATCCTCTAAAATGACATTGATAAAGTCTGCTTCTTTTATATAGCCATGTTCCTCATAAAAATAATTGATTTCTCTCGCTAATAATCGATATTTTTCTGTAGATAGAAATTGGACTTTTTTTTGATAGATATCTATCACTTCCTCATGATTTAACATATAAAATAGAAATCGTCTCTCGGCTTCCTGGTACCGATTAATTTTCAAGGTTTCTTTTTTTTCTTTTGGTAGTGTTTTTACTTCTTTCACTACATCTTTAATATCAACCAGTTGACTACGTATAATGTTTGCATCGAAAGAGGTTTCTTCACTAATTTTTAAAAGAGTCGTCTCTCTTAAAATTGGATCTGTAATTTGATTTAATTCCCCAATAACAGAAGAGATATAGTTCGCTTTATCTAAAGGAGACGATATATTTTTGTTTTCTTTTAAGTATTCTAATTTAAAATCAATGGTGTTGATGGGATGAGCTATTTTATATTCTATTTTTTCTTTCCCATATTTTAAAATATACTCATCTGGATCTAAATTATCCTCTAATACAACAATTTTTGGATAAATTCCCATTTTCATAAGATCGCTACTTGTCTTATAAGCAGCATGTCTTCCTGCTTCATCACCATCAAACAGTAAAATGATTTCTTTTCCCATCTTTTTTAAAAGTAAAAGTTGTTCTTTGGTAACGGAAGTTCCCATAGAGGCAACCACGTTTTCTATGCCTACAGTAAACATACGAATAACATCCATAAAACCTTCTACCAAAATTACCTGATCCTTCATTCGTGATACATTTTTGGCTTTATGGTAGTGATACAATAACTCTCCTTTTTTAAAAAAGTTTGTTTCCTTCGTATTGATATATTTCGATGCATCATTTGAACGATAAATACGGGCCGAAAATCCAACAGGCTTTCCTGTTAAATCAAAAAGTGGAAACATAATACGATTAAAATAGCTATCTCTAAGTTCCCCTTCTTTAGAAATGGCTAGTCCATTTTCTAGCATTTCTTCCTCCGTAAATCCCTTTTTTTCTAACAAACCTGTAAGTAAATGACTATTTTTTAAAGATAAACCAATCTCAAATTCTTTTCTAGCTTCTTTCGTGATTTTACGATTGTCTAAGTACGCGATAGCTTCAAGGCCTTCTTCTGTATATAAATTATTTATATAGAATTTAGTCGCAATCTCATACATTTCATGGTATTTACTTTGCTTTTGTATTGTTTTTTCATTCACACCAGAGATAGGAACAAAGATGCCTGTTTTGGCTGCTACCTTTTGTACTGCTTGCATAAAGGTAATGTTTTCATAATCGCGAATGAAGGTAAACACATTCCCACCAGCACCACAGGAGAAACATTTATAGATTTGTCTATCTCGATTGACGCTCATACTTGGAGAATGGTCATCGTGAAACGGACAAACGCCAAAAAAGTTCTGCCCTCTTGCTGTAAGAGGTAAATATTCGCTGATGACATCTACAATGTCTACACTTGTTCTGATTTCATTTAATTTTTCTGTAGAAAGTGTGTAATTTTCAAGCATATCATCAGCCTCCTATATTTAATATACGACAAATCTTTACAAATCCCTTTTTTTTGCATAAAAAATGTATAATTTTTGTACTTTTGTATATTCTATCCTTAGGTGATACTACTAAAAAAAGCATATTTTTATCAGTTCAATCTGTATTTTTCTTATTAATTTCCCACTTCATTTTTTATATGAAGCATGTCCTCATTTCCTTACAAGCATTTTTGTACCTATAAATGAAAGTATTTTTGAACATATGAAAATGATTTTTACTTCCTATCTTTTGTTTAGTCTTTTCTCATGTTTATTCCATAAGGAAAGGTGGGAATCCTATCTATTTTCCTATTTGGTAACTTCCCGTTTTTGTATTATTCTTTTTTTATCTCTTTTTCTTCCTATTTATTTCTTATTTAAAGGGAATATGGTGTTTACTCTTATTTGGCTTTTTCTTGCTATTTTTCTTTCGAACTTTGTCAGTTACAATCTTCTAAAACTACCCACAAAAAAATACCAATCATTTCTCGCAATTGGTATCTTCGGTCTTTTTCTTCTTCTTTCTTATACATTTACCTATCATCCACCAAAATGGGAATTTTTTAAAGACCCTACAAATTCTTCTTATGGGATTTTAAAAGATAAAAAGTAGTAACTTCATAAAAAAGAAGGAGAATTGAAATATAAAGCAAATTCTTATAGTTTAGAAAAGCAAGAAGAAAACTGCAGATTAAAAATAGAACATAAAAACGTGTAATTTTATTTCTGATTTTCATTAAATTTTTAATCTCTTTTCTTAAGAAAAGTAAGTGATTGATATTTCCATCTGTGAATTCAATATCACAATTCTTATTCGGCTTCATACTAACTGTCACATCAGCAATTTTCATAAATTCACTCGTTTGGTATACATCATCTATGTATAGAATTCGGTGAAATCTTTTTTCATTTTTTAAAATGGCAAGTTTATCTTCTAAGGTTAAATTCGCATAGCTTTCTGTAATGGATAGATGTGATGCGATTTTTTTGATTTGTTCTTTGGAAGAAGAAGATAATAGGACGGATTTTGTTATGCCTTCTTCTTTTAAAAGGGGAAATAGAAATTCTAAATCATTTCGTATTTCATCTTTAAAAACAAAAGTTCCTACATAAGTTCCGTCAACTGCAATCATACTCGTTGGATGCAAGAACTCAACTCTTGGATATTTGATATTTAATTCTTCAAACAAAGTGACATTTCCAAATACTAATTCCATTCCATCGATGACGCCTCGTATTCCTTTTCCCTTCATTTCACTGATAAAGGACACTTGGTGTTCTTCCTTATCCTTATATTTTCCATGAAAAGCTTTTGCTATGGAATGATTACTCTGTTTTTCTAGAAGGGTTGCATACTTAAAAATGTCCTCTTTGGTCTGATATACAGGAATAATTTTGGTAATTTCCATCTCTCCATATGTAAGTACGCCCGTTTTAGTTAAAATGATTTCATCGCAGTGTTGGAGTTGTTCTAGCGCATTTGCTTTATGAAGAATGATATTTTTCTCCTCTATCTTTTTTAAGCTAGCCTGATAAATAAATGTAAGTTTAGGTCGTAGTCGATTTTGTTTTAGTAAAAGAAGAATAGTAAGAAAAAATAGAAAAAACACTTTTCTTTCTTTGTTAAGCAAAAACAAAGATAAAACTCCTGCAAAAAAGAGAAAGAAAAGATAAATTTTTTTTAGGTCCCCTTTCCTATTTTTTAAGAAATCTATTGTATTCATTTCTATATTTGGGCTTTCTTTAAAACTTTTTATAAAAAGAAAATGTAAAACTTGTTCAATCCATTTATAAATAAAGAATAATTTTTCTTCTTTAAAAAGAAAGAAACAAATGGCTAGTACAATATCTAGATAAGGTATTATCGTTATTTTATGGTTTTGTATATTTTTAATGAGCCCTTCTATCTCTTCTTCTAATAGAAAAAGAGTAGCTATTCCTTCAAAAATAATCTTCGTTTCTTTTTGCATAAAACAAGAAATGAGAAAAAGGATAAGAGAAATTATATAAAATACATATCGTTTTTTCATCATATCACCTACCTCATATTATAGTTTTTTTTTATTTGTGAGTCAACTCCTCTATACTTAAAATATAAGGCTTTCCTATATTGCAAATACGTGTTTTTAACATGTTTGTTTTCATGAAAAAAGAGGTATGCCTACACCCTCTTCCATAGATTATCTTTATATTTTCCACACGCAATTTCTTTTTTAATTTTTTTAACTACATTTTCCTTATCTTCTTTATAAGTGACTCCAAACCATTCTGATTTTGTTGGAATGAGTTTTACTTTAATTTCTTTTTGCTTAATCAGATTACAAATTAAACTGGGAATTAAATATTCACAGGTTAAAATATCTTCTTTGTTTTCTTCGAGAAAAGGAATAAAGTTCTTTTCAATAAAGGCAAATATACTAGGTGAAAAACCAAATAGATTTAAAGAAACAGGATGAATATTTGAAATGGAAAATGGGATTCTTCCATCAAGTGGGGAAGCAATAATCTGTCCATCTATTTTTTGGACACTACTTTCTATTAAACTTTCTAAAAAAGCATTTTGATTTGTAAGAACAGCTCTTTTTACGCTTCCATGTTCGGTAAGTGTTTTTTCTACTTCATAGCCAATAATTGCATATGTATCTTCTTTTACTTCTTCCTGTAAAAAGGCAGCTATATCGAGAAAAGCTTCTCTTCCGTAAAAGTCATCAGCATTAATGATTGCAAAGTTTTCTTTGATTTTATCTTTGGCTGCTAAAATAGCATGTGCTGTTCCCCAAGGTTTTGTTCGCCCAGCTGGGACTGTATAACCAACTGGCAAATCATCTAATTCTTGGAAACAATATTCTACTTGAATAAAAGGTTCAATGCGAGAAGAAACTGTTTCTTTAAAAATAGTATAGTTTTCTCTTTTGATAACAAAAACAACTTTATTAAATCCTGCTATAATTGCATCATAAATAGAATAGTCAATAATGAATTCTCCTGATGGACCAAAAGGTTCAATTTGTTTTAATCCTCCAAAACGACTTCCCATTCCTGCTGCCATAATAAGTAGTGTCATATCTTTTTTCATATGGTTTTCCTTTCTACCTTAACAAGCATTGTCGCAACTTGTATCCGTTACTTTCATGAATTTATCTACAAGTATACTTAAAAGAGTACTACTTTCTTCCTCGGTTAAAGTGGTATAAGGATCGGTTTGTTCATCAATTGTTCCTGTATGCGTATCTACAATTTTTCCATCTTTCACAAAAAGAACATAAGGAACATAAATACGTTTTAAAGAATCATTTTCTAAACCCTCATAAACAGGTAAAACGTCATTTAATTTTTGAACGAGTTTATTATACCCCTCGCTTCCTTTTTTTTCTTCTACGATTTCTCCATTTTCTAATTTCAAAACATTTCGCTCTTCTTTCATATTGATGTAGTATATTTTTCCCATACCCACTTTTTTAGAAGCTTGCGCTAAAAGAGGAACAAGGTTTCTACACCAAGGACATTCTGGGTATCCTAAATAAATCACAGCTGTTTTTTCCAAACTTTTAAATACATCTTCATAAGAAGCATACAAGAATGGGTTTTTCTCTGACAGTTCTATTTGTTTATATGTTTTCTCTGTTCCTTCGATTTGTTTATCATTTAGTGCTTCATATTCTTCTTTAAATTTCACAGCATCTGGTTTTATATTTTCTTCTTTATTCATTAATTCGTATACACCCATTGCTCCAATAGAGAAAAGGAATAAAATACTCATTAAAACTATTTTTAATTTATCTAACTTCATGACAACTTTTCAAACCTTTCTATCATTTTATCTCGACCTAGAATTTGCATAATCTCGTACAAATCTGGTGTTTGTGCTTTTTTCGTTAGGGAAACACGAAGTACAGTAGATATATCTGTGACACTTCCTTTGTATGCTTCTGGATTTATTTTATACTCTTTCATATTGGAAGCATAACCTAATTCATCACACAAAGATTTTACTTTTGTAAACCATGTATCCTTATCGTCTTCTACAGAATAATATTTGTCCATATAAGTTTTCGTAATTTTGTTTATTTCTTCTTTATCTGTAACTTTCATAAATTCGTATGTATCCTCTTTTTCAAATAAGTCATCATACATGTACCAGATATTAGCAAGGATATCCTGATAGGTAGTAATGTCTTTTCTTGGTTTCGCACTTTCTCTTTCAATATTCAAAATAGACATATAGTAATTCTTATCTCTATCAATAATTTCTTTTAATGTAGGATTATATTTACTCGCCCATGCATAAGATTCCTCTAAAAGTTCTTCTTTTGTCATTTTAGAAATACAATTTTTAGAGATATTGTTTAACTTTTCCATATCAAATAAAGCACCACCTGATGCAGCCATTTTTTTAGGATTAAATGTGAAATCTAAATATGCCTTCTCTGGATTTTCGGTATGCCACTCTTCATAATTGGAATTGATAATTGTCATTAAATATTCAATTACAGCTGTTTTAGGATATCCTTGTTCCTCGTAATAACGCATTGTGGCTTCTGGGTCTTTTCGTTTTGACAACTTTCTTACACTAGTTCCTTCTTTTTTTACAATTAAAGGAGTATGTACATACTTTGGAAGTGGGTAGCCAAATGTTTCAAATAGTTCTACATGTTTTGGAACACTGCTTAACCACTCTTCTCCACGGACTACATGTGTAGTATGCATTAAAACATCATCTACAAGATGAGCGAAATGGTAGGTTGGAAGACCACCCTCACTTTTCATAATGACAAAATCTTCGTCATTTTCAGGTAAGTAAAGAAGTCCTCGCACTTCATCCATAAACTTAAACTTTTTCTCAAAATCTCCCATGGATTTAAAACGAATGACATATTTTTCTCCACTTTGAATTCGCTTAATTGCTTCTTCTACGGATAAGTTTCTATCCCTTGCATATCTTCCATAATATCCTGTTCTCATCTTTATTTTTTCTTGAGCATTTCTTAATTCCTCTAGTTCTTCCTTTGTTGCGAAACAAGGATAAGCTCTACCAATTTCAATTAAGTGTTTAATAAATGTTTGATAAATCTCTTTTCTTTCACTTTGAATATAAGGTCCATACTCTCCTACAATCTTTCCTTTAAATTCATACTCATCTGGTAAAAGATCATAGTGGCTAAGTGTATTCATAATCAATTCTGTAGCCCCTTCTACCTCTCTTTTTTGATCTGTATCCTCATTTCTCACAAAAAAGACACCATCTGTACTATGTGCAATTAATTTATCAATGATTGCTTGAAAGAATCCACCTAAATGCATAAATCCTGTTGGAGAGGGTGCAAAACGAGTTACACTTGCTCCCTCTTCTATTTTTCTTTCTGGGTACATCTTTTCATAATCGGCAATTGTCTTTGTAATATTTGGAAATATTACATCAGCTAAATCCTTATTTGTCATACTTTCTTCCTCCTCATCTTTCCTTTTTTAAAATAAAAAGTTATTATGAATTTTAAGGACGAGTTTTCCCGCGGTACCACCTTAATTCATAATAACTTATGCGCTTTTCTCTTAACGCGAGAATACGTAATTTTATATTCAGCTCAAAAGTTTCTTCAAATGTTTCTTTTCCTTATTCTCACCAACCATAAGGTCTCTTTAAAAATACACATTTTACTCTTCTTCTTCATCGCTTTTTTATAATTTTGGCTGCCCCAGTTCGATTCGAACGAACGAAATGTCGGAGTCAGAGTCCGATGCCTTACCGCTTGGCTATGGGGCAATTCCATTTTTATTTTATCAAAACAATGGACTAGGCGCAAGTGTTTTAAAACTTTTTATTAAATTTTTTGTGAATTTTAAATGAAAATGTTACATTATTGTATAGTCAATTTTAAGTGAAAATGTTACATAAAGATCATATGGAATTATTGCTTTATAATAGGCAATTATATGATAGGCTTATTAGCCAAAGGCTTTATTTACAGGCCTTTGCAAGCCGATATCATCATATAATTGGGTTCCTATTACAAAGCAATAATGATGTAACATAATCACATAAAATTCATTTATTTTTATGTAACATTTTCAAAAAAAAATCACATGTTTTAAAACTTTTTATTAAATTTTTTCTTACGTTATCCTATTTATTCTATTTTCATTTTCTCAGATAGTCATTTTTAATAAGAAGTCGTTCTAGTCAAATGGTATGGTTTATAGTTTAGCGTTTTATCTTGCCCCTTACCCCATATAAAATCATTGATATCGATTCTATCAATACATTTATCTATCTTCTTCCAAATAAAATGAACTACTACAATCATACTTGCTCTAATTTCAACCTCATACTCACTGTTTTCTGCTATTTCCCTCTTTTCATTTAATTTAGAAGTTAATTCATCATCATACTCTAAAATACCGAAACTCTCCATTACTTGTGGTATTTTATAATCAGCACATCCAACTAAATTTGAATAATCTACTTTCTTTTTATCTTTTATTTTCATTACATGTAGAATATCAGAAGTTAAAAGTTGCGCTAGTTTATAAAAATAAATAGTTTCCCCCTGATAAGTTCGAGTATCCTCAAAACTACTAAAATAAGAAAGAATTGTTTCCAATATTTCTGTATCTGTATGCATCTTTTTTATGTAATCATAAAAATTTCCATGCATTTTTTCATTTACCATTTTCGCAATTTTTGTAACAATTTGATAACGTTCCTCTAAAAGTGGAATATCAATATTTCCTTTTAGAATTTCTTTGAACCTATCTAGTGTCATATTTTCTAACTGCTTGTAAACATCTATACTATCACGACCATCAAATAGGTAAAAGATACAATGTAATAATGCTTCTCCACCATCTAATTTCTTTTCTCCTACATCAATAGCCCATTTATGGTTTCCCCAAAAAGAAAAATCAATTGCATCATATATCAGTAAAAAATTGATTATATCTTTTGTACTCATATCATATATACCATAAGGAACTTGGGTTAAATAGTGTACATGCTTAAATTGCAATAATTCGTCTATCAATTCATTTACCTTATCCTCATTAATTTTTACATGTTTGGCGTGTCTCACTACAAACTCACTTGTTTTTAAAACTTTATCTAACATACTCCTTTTATACTTCCTTCCCCATATTTCTTTCTACAATTTCTTATAGAAATCCTCTTGCCAATTGATTCTTTTTCCATTACTTCTTATATAATTAAGGGACCCATATCGATACGTTTTATCTTGTAATATTTCTATTTTCTCAACTTCTGACATATCAATTCGCCATACACAGCCTTGCAATACGTCACTATCTGTCGTAATACATCTATCAAAGCTTTTTCGAGTTTTTAAACAAACATCTAAAAATTCCTTATCGGTTCTATGGTTTGGAAATTTATCAGGTCTCACATATGCTTTTAATTCTTCTTTCGTTATCCCCTTTTTTTCTAGTTCTTCATCAAATATCTTTTTATCTTCTAAAGAAGTGGGAATGTATGTATTACTGAGTAGAAAAGAGTATCTCCTAAAGTCAGTAATAAAAACATCTTTTTCTTCCTTGTGAAAAGTTATTTTTACATCAAAACCCTCTACAGGTTCTCCCTTATGTTTTGGTGGACATATGTTGTTATAGCATTTTACCCAACACCAAATAGGATACTTCACACCCGTTTCTTTCTTAACATTCTCTTCCATCTTTTCAAGCACCCACTGATACGTGGGACCTGCTTTCTTTAAATCAATATACCCTTCCTTACATTCTAAGTATCCTTTATTTATTAAATCTTTGCATGCTTCCATTGACTGAAATGTCACTAATTTCATTTTTCTTCCCTCTTTCTTCAAAATCATTTTCCATAATCAACTATTCTCTTAACTTATCCCTTTTATAGAAAAACATCTATTAAATCACTTTACTTTATATTACCTTCTGTATTATATAGTTTATTATAAAATTCACACGTTTTCATTAATTCTTCATGTGTACCCTGAGCAAATACCCTTCCTTTTTTTATAACATAAATAATATCAGCATCAATAATAGTAGACAGACGATGCGCTACAATCAATACGGTATGGTCATGTGCTAAAGTATCGATTAACTCTTTAATATAAGCTTGTGATTCATTATCTAAAGCAGATGTTGCTTCATCAAATAAAATAACCTTTGCTTTTTTTAATAGAGTGCGGGCAATTGCCATTCTTTGTTTTTGCCCACCCGATAAGTTTACTCCCCCTTCTCCTAGGATGGTGTTATATTGTTCAGGTAAACTCATAATATAGTCATCAATAAAAGCAAGACTACAATATTTTCTAACCTCTTCTAGAGTAATGTTAGGGTCTAAAACCTGGAAGTTTTCCAAAATCGTTCGATTAAATAAGAAAGGCTCTTGCCGAATAATTGAGATATTTTCTCTTAAGGATTCTTCTGTAAGGGAAGAAAGTGGAACATCGTCTAAATAAATAGTTCCTGTAACAGGATCAAAGATTCTCGTAATTAAATTGAATAAGGTTGTTTTCCCTTCTCCAGAAGAACCAACAATTGCTATTTTTTTATTTGGCTCAAATGTAATACTCAATTGATTTAATAATGTTTCTTCATTTTTATAATGGAATGTGACATCTTTAAACGTCAAAATTCCTTTTGGATTTTTCAAAACTTGTTCTCCATATTTTACATCCTGGTATAATGTATTGCCAACAATTTCATTGATTCTATCTAAAGAAACAGATAATTTTTCATATGTTTTTGTAAACTCCGTTACGTTTTCAACAAGCCACGTATATCTATAAATATAATAGGTCATTGCTACAAAGAAAGTAATTGTAATTTGTCCATAATAGACAAGAATCGCACAGGTGATAAACGTTCCTATTTCTAGCATGCTTTTTAAAAATCCTGAAACACAATCATAATTTGTTTCTAACTTATTTCCCTTTACAGAACAATGGTACATCTCTTTGATAATTGTCGCAACATTATTAGCTAGGTTTTTAACAATACCTAATGTCCTAATTTCGCGAATGCCTCTGACTGATTCATTTGCAATAGCAGTATATGCATCATTTTTTGTTTTCACTTCTTTATCATAAGTTTTGATACGTTTGGTAAAATACTTAACAATAAATAAGTAAACCACTAAAAAGAAAACAATTTCTAATCCAATAATCCAACTATTTAAGAAAATATAAACTAAAATAAGTAAAGAGGAAATGATATTTGATACAATGCTAATTAAACGGTTCATCGAACCTGCTATTGTTTCAGTATCATTTGTAACTCGATTAATAATTTCTCCACTTGATAATTCTTCAAAAGCATAAGCAGGTAGACACATGACTTTCAAATAGGTATCATATCCAATCTTTCTAGAAACTTTTATCTGAATTTTCGATAAAAAATAATAAGCCATTCGATTAATAAAACCACTAATTATTTCTATCAAAAAGTAGATACCTAAAAAGAATAGAGATTCTTCTATCTTCTGATTTACAACTGACTCTATTGCAGCACCATTTAAATATCCAGTCAAAATATAAGATAAGTTAAATAAGAAAATACAAATAGAGATTCCTATTAATTTCATTTTATATTGTTTAAGATACACAAAAAAAATTTTAAAACTATTTCCTTTTTTCTTTTTATCCTTTTTCATTTATGACACTCCCCTTCTATATGTTTTTCAGATTATACTTGTAAATCCTTTTCATAAAGCCCTTTATAGAAAGAACACGACTTTAATAATTCTTTATGCGTTCCTTGCGCTAAAACCTTTCCACCTTCTACAACAAATATTTTATCACTATCAATAATAGTTGATAAACGATGAGCCACAATTAAAATGGTATATTCGCCTTTTAAATTTGCAATTGCATTTTGGATTTCACCTTGTGTCTCATTATCAAGTGCAGATGTCGCTTCATCAAATAAAATAATTTCTGTTTTCATCAGTAAAGCTCGAGCAATTGCTAAACGTTGTTTCTGGCCTCCCGATAAAATTACACCATTTTCCCCAACCATGGTATCATATGCATCTGGTAAGGACATAATATATTCATCTATACACGCTAATTTACAGGCTGTTCGTATTTCTTCCATACTCGCATCTTCTTTTGCTAATAAAAGATTTTCTTTGATAGAAAAATTAAATATGTAAGGATTTTGTGTAATAATAGACATATTATTTCTTAATGTATCACAGGTTAAGTCTTCAATAGCATGTCCATCCAAATAAATGCAACCGTCTGTTACAGAATAGAGTTTCGTAATCAAATTAAAAATAGTTGTTTTTCCTACACCACTTTTTCCAACAAAAGCAACTTTTTCGTTTGGATAAATCTCAAAACTCATCTTATTTAATATAGGAGAGTCCTCTTTATACTGAAAACTTACATGATCAAATAAAATATGTCCACTTAATTTCTTACGTGTAATCGTTCCAAACTTTTCTTTTTTAAATGTATCATCTTCAATAATTTCAAAGATTCGATCAGAAGATACTATAAATTGTTTACTATATTCAAGTAATTTTGAAACTCCTGTTAATAAACTTTTTACTTTTCCTTGATAATTATAGACAATTACAAAAATAGGAATCGTAAGTAATCCTTCTTTATAAAGAAAACATCCAAATACAATAAAAAGAAAATCACTAATTGCTCGAACATTCTCTTCTATATATTGATACACCCTACTGATATTCATCATTTTAATTTCTTCTTTTGATGCTCTTACAATACTACTTTCTGTTTGTTTTAAAATAGAGTGTTCCGCATTTAAAACTTTAATATCGCGAATACCTCTTACTAATTCACTTGTTAAACCAGTTTTTCTCTCTCGAATCTTTTTTAAACTTTTTCTCACTTCTGAGCGTTTATCTAGCTTTTTCTTATTAATAATAAATATAACTATTCCTGTGAATAAAGCATAGATAAATAAATACTTATTGACAGCAAAAATAGCAAATACGATTCCTATATGCGATACAACTTGAGAAATCCAAAAAGTATACTCCATAAACATGGAGGCAATTTCTTCCGTATCTTTATTTAAACGATCGATGAATACGCCTGTTGATACTTTATCCATTTCACTTACCTCTATTTTTAGTGTTTCCCTTGCAACTGCCATTTGTAAATCGACAAGTGTTTTTTGATATATTTTTTGGTAAAAAGAGGATTTGAAATAAAATAAAATGTAAAGAAATAATTCAATTAAAAGAACGGCTAAAGCAGTCAACATGAGTTGATTCATAAGACCATCAGTTAAATTTAAAATAATTTTTGCTGAAATAAGAGGAAGAACAATTCCGATGACTCCTTCTAAAACACTTGCCGATGCATAAACAAATAAATTCCATTTAGAAGATTTCATATATTGCCATGTTCTTTTTATGTTTTTTAAAAAGTTAGATTTTTCTTTTCTTCTCATCATACATCACCTCATAAAAACAAGTATAGGAAGAAATAAGGAAATTTTCTTCCTATTTCCTTTAAATCATATTTGCATATTTGATATATTTTTAATCTCTTTTAAGTAAAAACGAGACACTCTTTTATTTGATGGAGTGCCTATTCCAATCAGTCTGAAGATAACAAGTACTTAGAAATGTTCCAATTTTAGGATACACACCTTTTTGATATGTTCATAGTACCACATTTGTAAGGATATGTCAAAGATACATTTTATCAAAATGTAGTAAAATCAATAAATTTTCCATTTTCACAATGACTATAGAACTCCTGCACTGTGGTATGGAATTTTGGCTTTTGGTATTGTTTTGGGTATTATATAAAACAAGGTTTTGTTTCTCATACTTATTGTTTAATTCATATTGAATAAATTTTTTTCTTACATCCAATAATAGAACTTCTTTTGTGTTGTATTTATGGATTCCCTTACATATATTCCATAAATGTTCCAACCAGTAATGTTTATTATTCTTTTCAAAAGTCAAATACTCACTAAATCTTAATTTCGTAACAACATTACCAATTAAAGCATAACCTTTTTTATCAATGTATTCAGCAATAGTTAAATACCAAAAAAGTAATACCTTTAATAATAATGCTATGAGGCCCCACATAAGAGATATTTGTATGTTCTATTGTTCTAATACTTCCATTATGAATTATTGGTGTAGTATTACAAAAACTACATATAAATTCAATCTTGTTTTTTAAAGCCATTTCCATTTCAATTCCTTATTTGATAATATTAGCCATTAAAGAATCTCCTCACTTATCTTTGCACAACAAAAAATCAATTCCATTTCTAGAATTGATATTTATCATTAAGCTCTAACTATAAAAGTTCTAGCAGATTCTTCTTTGGTGTGAGAAAAGAGATTTGAACTCTCACGAATAAAATTCACTACCCCCTCAAAGTAGCGCGTCTACCATTCCGCCATTCTCACAAGCTACTAATAGTATAACATGAATATTTCCTACCAGGCAATATTTTTTATTGATTTATACAAAAACAACTTTTCTATCATCCCTTTATCATATCTAACCTGAATTTCTTTATCGCCTTCTTGAATTTTAAATATTAAAAACTCTTCCGTGCTACTTCTAATCATTAAATTTATTCTTTCTTCCATAGTACAATATTCTCCTTTCACAAATTATAAATTTCTTTTAACTTTTGAAAAATTGGAACATTCCCTTTATAGCTTTTTGGTGAAATTGGGCTAGGATGATATATAGGTAATATCTTATATCCATTAATTTCATATATATTTCCTACTACATCCGCAAATTTACCAAATTTAAAATTGAGTAAATTTCTAGTTGGAAATTCACCTAAGGTAATGATTAATTTTGGATTTAAAATTTTTAATTGTTCTAACATTAGACCTGTTCGGCAAGCTATTCCTTTGAATTAAAAGAAGAAAAAGGATAATAAGCATACCTATGTAAGAATAATTTGAATGGCAGAAAATCCACGTAAATAGCATTATCCTTACAATATAAAGTGTAATAATTATAATAGTTAAAAATGTTATCCTAAAATATGCAAAAATCATTGAAAGTAATACTTATCTTAGTTGTGAATAATATGTTGTATTTACTGATTAAATTTGACCTAAGCTTGCCGAACAAGTCTATTATATTCTTACAATTATTAGAACAAGTTTTTAAATTTTTCCTTTCAAGTGGATAACATTTAACGGACTCTAAAAAAGTAGTTTCAAAAATATTCCTATCAATTATATCCAATAGTTTTTGTAATACAACTCCACTAGGTAATACCTTCCCATTCATATCGCACCATAGTTTATGACTTTTTCTCCAACCATTATTTGCAGGTGCTTCTCCAACTAAAACTATATCGTTGTCTTTTCCAAGAAACACTGTTGAATCATTAGGAAATTTGTCTACTAATTTATCACAAGATTTACAAGTATATACCTTTTCATCTATTTGTTTTAATAATCTCTCAATATTTTCTATATTCAAACGTGTCACCTCATTTCATTAAGTTTTATCTATGAATATTATATCAAAATTAACAATGTAAATCATTCTAGAACTGAAAAAAATAATAAAAACTTGGCGGAGATAGTTACTACTCAGCCGTTTTGAATTCAACAATCTCTTTATTTAATATGGGGTTTCACATAGGCAATATTTGTTCCTTTTACATTTTTTACACATCCACTTGAAAAGGCAGAACTTACACCTGCAAATCTACATATCATATCAATTTTCTTTTGCAATTCATTGCTAATTTTTAATTCTTTTACTTCTACTTTCATAAAAAACTCTTCACTTTCATTCTCAAATAACAAAAAAACTAGACGATACTTCTAGTTAATATTTATTACTCCCGAATAAAAAGTTCGAGTTTCCTATCAATCTGGTGCCATTGAAGTAGTTATTTACAACTTTTTTCAGTCTTCACTAATTTTTTTATTGAATCGGCTTTATCTAACAATTGAAGTTGATTAAATAATTTCATAAAACATATATTAAACGGATCATACTTAGAGCCTGAATTACAAATTCTGATACCAAATCCAAATGACGGATCATCAGGGTTATCAATAAATGTCAATTTAATCTCTTCACGATTTCCTTCAATTTGTAGAATATTTGCACTTTCATCATATATATTATCACTATGCCAAATAATTGTGTCATTGTGTACTAATTTTTTATAAACTTGCTTTGTTTTTAAGTTCTCATTTCTTTTTTGAGCAGAATTTAGTTCATCAGTAACATCATTATCAAAATCACAGAATTTTAATTCAATATCACTCATATCAAATACTTCACAACCTATTATACAATTTACAAGCCGTTCAAAATATTGATAAACTTCTTCATGTTGTTTGATGCTAAAAATAGCAGTACGAAGACCATTTTCATTTTTGTTGCCACTTCCAAATATATCAAAATATAAATCTCCATTTGCACCATAAAATATTTTAAGTAATTTTCTACCATCTCTAATAAAGATATCTTTTACTCCACTAAAACAATTGTTATCTTTAAATTCTACTACCATAAATAAACCCTCTTAATATCATATTTCGTCTTTGACAAAATATTTACCTCACCCTGTATTTCGCCAAGTATAGCAAAATTACCTAGGGGGTTAAAAAAATACAAATCACATTGACTGGTATTATATGTTAAGTCCGAATAGTTCGAACGAATTTCCTAATGGTGCGAGTGTCGTAGATATCTACAACTTTTCACAAGTACGAATGATACAAATATCACTCACTAATAAGAATATAGCACATTTTTTAAGAAATTTGAATAGTTTTAACAAAAAAATTAAAAAGTATGATATAATAACTCTCACATTGGGGGGGAATACTATGTCTAGTTTAAGAGTTGGATATTTATTTAAGAAAAAATACATAAATTATCAAGACAAAAAGTATGAAGTATTTGAATTTATTGATTATGTTTCAGGTATTGGTTTTACTAATACTCATAATAATGACATATGTAATGTTTTAAGTGGAAATAATGCTGGTATATATGCTAGTTTTATTAACGAAGATGCAAATGAAGGTGAATATGTCTTTTTAAGTGATGATATTGATAAAGCAATTAAAGATAATGAAAATAGCGTAGATTTTATAGAAATTAGAAAAAAAAGAATATCAAAGACTGCAAAATATTATTTAAGAAATGATAAAAGTACAGGATTAACTCAATTATTGAATAGAGATTTAATATCTTACTTACAAAAAGAAGATAAAAAAGGACAATCAGATTTTGACGAAGAGGAATTTGAAAAGACTAGCGATATATCATCTATGTATTCGTCAATTAAGAAAACAATAATTTCACAGGACGAACAAATAATGCAAATATTAACTGCACTATTTAAAAATCAAAAGGTTGTTAATTCTGATTTAGATATGGATTTAATAGCCAAATTAAAAGAAAACATTTTAATTTATGGTTCTACTGGAACTGGTAAAACAGAAATTTTAAAAAGAATCTCTAAATTGTATAATATACCTCTAGTTATTGAAGATGCCACTTCACTTTCTGAAACAGGTTATCAAGGAAGAAAAATAACTGATATGCTTGAAGATTTATGCCTTGCAGCTGATAATGACATTGAACTTGCAGAAAAAGGTATTTTAGTAATTGATGAATTTGATAAACTTGCTGAAAAATCCGAAGATAATCAATCTCACGTTTCTAGGTTAGGAGTTCAAAGATCACTATTAAAATTACTTGATGGAACATTATTCTATTTTGGTGATAAAAAATTTGATACATCTAAATTAACAGTTGTTGCATTAGGTGCATTTACTGGTATAATTGATGAAAAAAAACAAAATAGTGGTAATACCATTGGGTTTGGAAGTAATAACATAGGGGAAAAAGTAAATTACGATGATTATAGCAAAATTAGTAGTAATGATTTTATTAAATATGGTATTATGAGAGAATTAATTGGTAGATTTTCTAAAACTATTGCAATGAATCCATTATCAAAAGAAGATATAATTAAAATATTAAAAAAATCTGATTTTAGTCCATTAAACACATATAAAAAATTATTTGATATGTTAGAAGTAGATTTTGATTTTAGTGATGAATTTATTGAATATATTGCTGAACTTGCCATCTCAAAGCAAAGTGGTGCTAGAAGTTTAAAAACAGTGTTTGATGATTGCATAAGTAGTGCTTTATTTAGAATATTTGCTGGAGAATATTCAAGTATTTCATTAGTAAAACCTGATGATGAAAATAATAAACCTTATGTTTTAACTAAAACAATTGAGAAAAAACATGGATTATTTGGAAGAAAATAAAAAGACAGTTGCATTGATAATATGTGACCGTCTTTTTAATATTATTTTGTTTCTATTAAATGTTTACTTGCATTTATTTGCTTTTGCAATATTTCTAATTCCTTAATTCCATTATTATTTTTTAATACTTCCATTTGATTTCTAGCGGATTCATTTAATTTTATTAGTCTTTCTCTTTGACTAATGCCTAATTTAATAAATTCAGCATTAGAATTTTCTAAATTATTTAATATTACCAAATGAAGTAAATCAGTGTAATCTCTCATATTTCCATCCTCTGCAAGTTTTGGATTATTTTCTCGCCATTCTTTTG
>CAPHZB010000001.1 GCA_948629335.1 uncultured Bacilli bacterium | reverse complement strand
TCGATTTACCCAGTTTTATTTGACACTTACCCACACTAAATAGCGAAAGGCCAAACAATACCATCATGATAAATAAGACCAAATTATTAGAAAGAAGGAAAGAATATGCAAGAATATCTTACTTTATTTCAAGATAAAGAGTACCCTACCTTTTTAGATAAATACTTAAAAACAAAAACATTAACTCGTATAAAATACGTTACACAGTTTTGTGGTTGTGACTATACAAAACTATATAGTCCTCTCTTTTTCTATACACGTTTTGATCATAGTTTAGTAGTGGCTCACATGACTTGGCATTTTACACATAACAAAGAAGAAACAATTGCTGCCCTACTTCATGATGTCGGAACTCCCTGTTTTGCCCACTGTATCGATTATGTATTCGGTGATTTTCTAAAACAAGAATCTTCAGAAAAAGATATAATAGAAATTATAAAACAAGATGACGAACTTTTAAAATGCCTAGAAAAAGACAATATAACGCTCGACTCCTTAAAAGACTTATCTAACTATCCTATTTTAGAAAATAAATCTCCTAAATTATGTACAGACCGTTTAGATGGAGTCCTTCATACTTGTTATATTTGGCTTCACACCCATTCATTAGAAGAAATCAAAGAAGTATACAATGATTTAACTATTTTAACAAACGAAGAAGGAAGAAAAGAACTTGGCTTTAAAACTGCCAGCATTGCTTTGAAATTTGTATCTATGGTACAGATATATGCGAAAGAACTTCAAGGAAATAAAGATAAATATGTAATGAAATATATTGCTGAAGTGGTAAGAAAAGCTTCTAAAAATGGATGGATAACCATTGATGATTTATATACAAAAACAGAAAAGGAAATTGTCTTTATTTTGTCCTCACATATACCATCCTTTTTAAATTTTCAAAAAGCAACAGAAGTGATTGGGTGTAAACAAAAACCGGTTGGATTCTCTATTTCTTTTACTACAAAGAGAAGAAATGTAATTCCTCTTGTAAAAACAATAGACAAAGAAAAAAGAATTACAGAATTATCTAAAAAAGCTATGCAAGACTATATTCTTCTAGAACAATACCAAGATGAACCCTACGCTTATATAGAAACGATACAAAAAATATAGTTTCTTTTTTATTCTAATTATTTTTCCTATTTTCAAATATAGGAATAAATAAAACCCTCATGCATATTTTTAAATAGAGAAGACCAGGAGGGATTAAGAGTGATTAATAAAAAAAATTTATGGTTTCTTACTTTATTTAGTTTAATTCTAGTATTAAGTGTGTACTATATTACGATGCCATCAGAACTTCTTTTAACAAGTGGTATATCTAGTGAGCCAGAAAATAAGACTGTAGATGTAGAGAAAAGTGAAGTCTTACAGGCCCTTCGTGTGCAAGCAGATGAAGATTTAATGAAAGAGTTAGATGCTTTAAAATTAATTCTAAATGATGTAACGAAAAGTGCAGAGGATAAAAACCAAGCCTTTGATAAAATGAAAGAATTAAATATCAATAAAGCAAAAGAAACAGAATTAGAGAAATTAGTAGAAGAACAGTTAAAAATTAAAGCATTTATTAAAATCAAAGAAGATCAAATTAAAGTTATTGTCGATTCTAGTGAACATAATACATCTTTAGCAAATTCTATTATGCGTTTACTACAAGGTGAATTTGAAGAGAAAATGTATATAACTGTACAGTTTAAAGGCTAATGCCTTTTTTCTTTTTTAACAACATATTTTTAAAATCACAATTTTCGTAATTGTTATGGGCTAATTTATTCACTGATATTTCTATTCTTCATAAAATAATATGAATGAATATAAACCACCCAACTTAGGAAGTGAGGGAAAAATCTTGAATAAAAGTATACTTACCAAAAGGGAAAAAGAGGTATTTGAATTATTAATTCTAAACAAAACTACAAAAGATATTGCTATGCATTTAAATATTAGTGAAAAAACAGTACGAAACCATATTTCAAATGCTATGCAGAAACTTGGTGTAAAAGGAAGAGCAAGCGCTGTTGTAGAACTTTTAAAACTTGGTGAACTTTCTTTTTAGAAAATCGCATGTCAAGCGGTTTTTTTCATATACTTAACTAGAGGTGTTTTATGCTAAAGAGAAGAGTTTTTAGAAAAATTATTATGACAACTGCTGTTTTGTTTTCTTGTCTCTTAATGAATATATTGCCCGATGATGAATATAAATATGTGCAAAGTTTAAAATATATATCTAATTATCATGAAGAAGTCATTTATTTGATTGACCAATACCAAATGGTAGCTCGAACAAAAATTAAAGTAGAAGAAGAGAAGGACATGAAAGGAAAGGCAAAAGAGTTATTAGAACTTCTAATTAAAGAAGGAGAAAGTGAAACAAAATTACCAAGTGGTTTTAAAAATATGATTCCTAGTGATACAAAAATTATAGGTATTGATTATAAAGATTCTGTTTTAAAGGTCAATTTTTCAAAAGAGATATTGAATGTTTCTGAAAAAGAAGAAGAGAAAATGATTGAGGCTATTGTATATACATTAACGGAAATTGAAGGAGTAGATAAAATTATTCTCTATGTACAAGATGAAATCTTAACAAAATTACCACATAGCAAAAAAAATCTGCCTGCTACTTTAGATCGAAGTTACGGAATCAATAAAGAATATATGCTAGATAGTTACAAAGAAATCAATCCAGTTACTATTTATTATGTCAGTAAATATAATGAAGACTATTATTATGTTCCTGTAACAAAATATATGAATGATTCTCGTGAGAAAATAAAGATTATTATAGAACAATTATCCAGTAGTCCCCTAACATCCACTAATTTGATGAGTTTCTTAAATAGTAATACAAAGTTACTAGCTACACAAGAAGAAGTAGATACATTATTTCTAGTATTTAATGAATATATTTTTAGTGATATGGATACCCGAAATATTTTAGAAGAAGTTATTTATTCGATTAGCTTATCTGTTCGTGATAATTATAACGTCAAAGAAGTTGTTTTTCAATTAGGAGATGCGGAAATTTACAAAAGTGTCATAAAAACTCTTGAATAAGTATTTTAAATAAGATATAATAATTGTGTTCTAGAAGGAACACAATGTCTCAGTAGCTCAGCTGGATAGAGCAACGCCCTTCTAAGGCGTGGGTCGGGGGTTCGAATCTCTCCTGGGACACCAGATTGATAGAAAACTCGAACTTTTCGAGCAGTAATAGAAAACGGCTTGTCAAAAAGCCGTTTTTATGTTACTATGAATATGTCAAGGAAACTTACATAAAATAAAAAAGGATACATTTGATTTTGCAAGTGAATGTCGCCTCTAATTTAATAGGATTGACACTCTATCAATGCTGAAGCGTGTCTATTTTTTTATTGCTAACACCAGTAAGGTAGAAAGTAACAAAATGATAGCAATGAGCTTTAGAACTTTTATAATAAAGGGCTTAGTTTTCATCAATATCTACCCTCCTCTTTATTAGAGACTTGGTAGACACTCAACAACAGATATTCCCTAAAAAGATTATACTAAAATGTTTATTATAATTCAACGGATTCTACTATATCTTATCAATTTAATAAACATACTTGTATATTGTCAAAACAATATACAAGTATAAAGGTGATTTATACGGGATCTATAAATAAACTGCCTCGAGATAGTTTATTGAATGGGAGGTAAACAAATGATAGAAAAATATATGAGCAATAATTTAAATAATCCTACGTATTTATTTCATGGAAGTCCTAAATTATTAGAAGAAATAGAGCAAAGACAGGCAACTGACTCTAACCATAATCTAGAAAATGAGGATTATGCGGTTTTTTTGACATCATCTTATTTAGTTGCATCTGCATATGCTTTTAAAGACAAAATAAAACAGATGAGTGATGATTTACCGTGGGATTTCCAAATAGGTGGTAATGCTAGGACTGGCGAAATAAATATTGTAATAGAAAATGTAAATATAGATGATAACTTAGAAGGCTATATTTATGTTTTTCCATTTGAACAAGACTTTAAACATAATGGAAATTCAATACAATATAAATGTCACAGAAACATAACACCAATAGACAGAATAAAAATTAAATTTTCTGATTTTAAAGAATACTATATAATTAATCAAAATAGTAAACATTTATAGATTCTAATTCTATAGTGTTTAGAAAAATTTATCTACAATTTTACTAAGAATGTAAAACAATAAATTATTATTCCCTAATAATAGCTTTTTAAAGAAAATGAAGGTGAATTTATTTTGATAATAATTAATGATGAAAAATATGATGATTTCGGTGTTGAAATAACATGGGGAAATTTTTCAGTTACTTCACATGGAAAAAGAAGAACTGGTATATCTCCGTTTATTTCATTTAATATCGAAAATAACAGATCTATAGCACTAGAATTTACATTTTCAGATGAGATGTTTAAACAAATGAAAGTAAATATAAAAACTAATGTAAAAGAATATATAAGTGATATTTTATATGCAGATGAAAGAGGATGGATTTCAGCAATAGATGATAAATATGAATGCAACATAACAAGAATTAATGAAAAGTGTTTTAGAATAGAATTTCATATGCAATCAGAAAAAATTATTATTAATTCTATCATTACTTTGCTATAATTACCTTATCATAATAAAAGAAAAAGGATTATCTTCTGTAAATTACAGTTTAACAATCCTACAATGACAAGTTTTAACAAATTCGATATCTTTGAATGTTTAATTAAATTAAGGATGTAACTTATAACCATGTAAAGTTTTGTCTACATGGTTTTTTTTGCCACATAAACCCAAACCAACAAGTTCTAATTCATCTGTATTGTATCTCTTTATACAGGCACGATTATCAACATCATTGTTCGTATTAAACATTTCTTCATTATAAACGCTTAAACTAATATCTCGATTTACTGCCTTATTAAAAATGCCTTTCATTTCTTCCTTGGTAGCAGTATAAATTAAAATTGGTTGTCCACACATGGGTAAATATTGTTTTCCACTTTTATCTTCATAAGGTTTTCCCCACAAGGAATTTATATTTTTTATTTATCTTCAATTATCTCCCATGTATCAAAAAAAGCACTTTTATCAATACCAGTAATTCTACCACTTTCTATATCCATTTTTAATGTAGCTCCTTCAAATAAAAATTGATGTTCACCATATCCCCAAGCATCTTTTATACAAGTAGGACAAGCAATTATTTCAGGTAATAACTTCGACAACTTGATTCCTTTTACTTTAATTGCATCACTTCCATTATAGGAAAATATATTAGATACAATCTTATATCCATAACTTTCAATACAATCAAATTTCCAAGCATTCCCTAATAAATCTCTTGGTACATAAATATCCCTTTCATTGTTAATAAAAATCGCATCCCCATAGTTTGCAATATATGTTGATTCTATAAGACCTGCTGAGTTACATGTTTCTATCTTTTCGTTGCCCTTTGCCTTTAATACAGTTACCTCTTTTCTTCTACCAACACAGGCTTTAGAAAAATCTAATTTTGATATATCCAAAACCCTACATGGCACACCATTCTTATTACAAATAATTTCGTCAGTATAGCATAACATTCCGTCACCTCAATTTTCTACTGTGTACCACTTTTTTTAAACAATTAGACTTACTTAAAACCTACTTAGGACTTGCCTTTTTTTTCAGTATTCCCATTTTCTATTATTTCATATATGTAATGATAACTAGTATTCGAAAGTTCATTGAAACAATTCCTATATGTATGATCTATAAACTCAAGTAAAACAAACATTCTTATATGACATGACTATTTCCACTTTTATAATTCATAACATCTTCTACTTCCTTCTTATAACAATTAGATAACCTTATTATGTCTTCTTCGCCAATGCTTAACTGCCCATTTTTTACAATTGGAATATCTAAATTCTCTAATACTTTTAAATCATCATCCACTGATAAATCTGTGTGACCCAAAATATCTATTAAATGGAATAACTGTTCTATTTTTTTTGAATCATTTTCTATTTTATGATGAAAATCACTTGCCAATATAGTTCCAATAACATATCTTTGCCTTTGAGGAAAATTCAAATGCCCTGATACAACAATTTCATTTAAGTATCTTATTCCTCTATGAACCATTAGCCTATGAAGTTTTATATCCTTATCTATCGAATCTAAGTAGTTTACTAAAATATCTTCTGTAATACAATGATTATTCATTTTGTATAATTGCAATAGACTATGTTCAAAAATCATACTTCCAGCATCATCATAAGTAAAAAACATTAGTCGATTATTTTTGTTTTTCAAAATTTCATCACTACAATATTCTCCATTACTAATAAGATAATCTTTAAGTAAAAATTCTACACAAATTGTTGAAGTTTCTCCTAAAAATTGCTTTATGGTGCTAGCTTGATTCTTTGGGTTACTAAACTTATGTACCATCTCATGACAGATATTAAATGCATCACCTAACGTATCAGAATATGACAAACGCACAAATCCATCATCTCTCACTTCAGACATACCCTCCCTAGGATGACTTACTTTATGGAACCTAACAGAATAATCTTCCTTATTGCCATATATATTTTTTTCTCATAAAATATTTTGAAACATATTAGAATAATCTAAATTTATGGTATTAAAAAAGTCAATAACAATTTGAATGGAGGTATTTAATGGAACAACTAACGAGTAATCCTTAATACACTCCTCCGAAGTATTTTCAATAATTATATTTGCTAATTTCACTATTTCATCAAAATAATAAAATTGATATTGAAATAAAGGATCATTTAACGATCTTCTTATTGCTAAATTCACTTGATCATAATAATCCATTTTATCACTTCCCGTTTTAGATTTACTTATAATCTCTATAATACTAGAGAACCCGAGTCTAATATTCATTATGGTACCACAAAAGAGAAAGCCCAACAACTTTTTAATATTAACTAAATAATTTAAAATAAACTTTTTACTGATAATCTTACCTATTTATTTAGCTTTTTTCCAGTATAAGCAATGTACATAGCCACTTTGTGTTGTTAACGTAACATATAATTCAAATCCTAATTTGCGAACTATTTTATTACTAGGAATATTCTCAGAGTGTACAGTTGAAATTATATAATCAAAATTTAAATTATTAAAATAATCCATGGTTATTATGCTTAAATTTGTCATAATTTCTTTTTTACGATATTCTGGTAATACTAAAGTTCCACCTAATTCACAAATACTTTTCGATTTAGGAATATTCAAAATATCATAATATTCTTCTTCAATTTCTCTAGGAATAAATATTTTACACATTGCTATAAGTTTATTATTACATAAGCGCCAAATAATATAGAATACTCTTCATCAAAGAAGCGATTCATTTTTTCTTCTATTCAAGGAATTAAAAATTCTTCTCTTTCTAAATTGTCAAAAACAGTATTTACTAAATATCTGATTTGTTTCTCATCTTCTTTATCGATTTTTTAAATAAAAAATTATTCATATTTCTGTCCTCCATCCATATTATGTTTGCAAGACATAATGATTAAGTCATTATGTAAGTATGTTTCTAATTTGATATAAAATCAACTTAAAAGTTAATCAAATTAAATCAAAAATTTAGTTATATAAAAACTCGAATTTCTATATTACTAGAAAACTCGAGTCTGATATTCATTATGGTGGAGAATAAGGGATTCGAACCCTTGACCTCCACGGTGCAAACGTGGCGCTCTAGCCAGCTGAGCTAATTCCCCATAAATATGAACAAACTAAATATATCATATTTAATTTGTTCATGTCAACTCTTTTATTGCACATTTTAACATATTTTTAGAAATTCATCTTTTTTATACATAGTTACTGCTTATAATGAACACTACATGTATAATTATTATTTTCTAAATACGTCGTTAATTCTTCATAAGAAGTTGGATAATCTACTTTTATTCCAGACTTAAGATTAATTCCCTTTGTTGTAATAATTGTATAGTTTGTATTGTCTCTTGCCACCTTAACTGTATAATCTGGATCATTATTCTCCTTAGGAGCATCTTTTAAGGCATTTTGATAATCCTCATTTTTGGTATACGTTTCTGTTTGTCGTGTATAAATTCGTGTTACTACCTTATCATTTAAATAAAAAGTTGCCTCAATATTTGAACGAAGTAAATTACTATTAGAACCAAAAGTACATACATATTTATCAACTAATTTCTTATGGTCATACACTTCCTCTTCTTCACTATACATCTTTCTTCCTGTCAATTTACTGTCAATTACAGGTAAAAAATAAACAACAAGTCCTAGCACAATCGCACCCACTAGAAAAACAACCATATCTTTTTTCGACATCTTATCACCATTCCTATTCAAACTATTAACTTACTATTATTGTAATATAATTTCTTCATTTATGCAATGCTAGTAACTGACTAAACGATAAAAATTAAAAGATGGAGGATTAAATAGACGAAATCCATAAGTTGTGGTTCCAATCCCGCTTGATATATAAAAATCTGTATTCCCTATCTTGCTATAATTTAGATGATGTTTTGTAGCATATTTTGGATAAATAATTCCTCCTAGAAAAGGAATCTGTACTTGCCCTCCGTGACTATGTCCTGCTAAAACAAGATTAAAAGAGTCCGTATCAATCATATCCACAAAGTCTGGTTCATGCATAACAAAAATAGAATACATAGGCCTCTTTTCTAAGGTAGAAATAAATTGTTTCACATCCCCTAGTCTACCTTCTATACTTGATGCATCTTTTGTACTTTTTAATCCTGCCAAAAAGAAAAAATTATCCTTATCTATATATAGTGTCTTATATGTATCATCTAGAGAAACAAATCCAGCATTTTCCATAATAAAATCATAGCTAGAAAATTTTAAATCATCTTCTCCTTTGATGCAATACTTTAAAATAGTTTTATCGATTGTCTTTAAAATATTCTCAATTTCCTCTTTCATTTTCTCCGTTAATTTGGTATCTTTATCAATTAAATCTCCTGTAAAGATTAAAATATCTGGTTTCGTTAAATTAATCTTTGCAACTATTTTTTTTAAATCACTGCTAGTTGTTGTCTTTCCAAAATGAATATCAGAAAGATGTGCTATCTTATACCCATGAATTTCTTTTAAATTTTCATTCACAATTCGGTATTCTTTTACATGCAGTCTTTTTACAGCTATAAATCTACTATATAATAGTATTCCCACAATTAAGAATAGTATGAAAACAAGAAAAATAATTAATCTACGTTTTCCTTTTTTATTCTTCCCCTTTTCTACCTCTTCCACTATATCACCCTATTCATCATACCATAATTTAAGAAAAAAGACCATTGGTCTTTTCCTATACATTTTCCTTATCTTTTTTGTTTAATCTCTTCCTTAAGTAATGAAATAAAATCCTTTTTAGACATAGTTAATGTTTCTTCACTTCCATATCTACGATAAGAAATTAAGTCACCATCTACTTCTTTTTGTCCAAGAATTAAAGTAATTGGAATCTTCTTTAAAACAGATTCTCTCATACGATATCCCATTTTCTCTTCGCGACTATCTAGAGAAACCCGTATATCCTCCTCTTTTAAAAGAGCGCTGATTTCTTCTGCGTAATCTAAATGATATTCGTTATTGACTGGTAAAATATTCACCTGTACTGGAGAAAGCCAAGTTGGAAGTGCCCCCTTTGTCTCTTCTAAATAGTAAGCTATAAAGCGATCAATACTTCCAAATACAGCACGATGAAGAACAACAGGCGTTTTTTTCGTTCCATCTTTATCTACATAGGTTAAATTAAATTTCATTGGTAGGCAAAAATCCAATTGACACGTAGATAAAGTGTACTCATTTCCAACAGCTGGTTTTACTTGCACATCTAATTTAGGACCATAAAAAGCTGCTTCTCCAACTTTTTCGACATAAGAAATGCCAATGTCATCTAATACTTTACGTAAAGTATTTTCAGCATTTTCCCACATCGCATCATCAGGATAATATTTTACTTTATCTTCTTTATCACGTAAGGATAATTCAAAATGATAATCTGTGATATGTAGTTCTTTGTACACTTCTAAAATTAAGCCCACTACGCTTTTAAACTCGCTTTCAATTTGTTCATGTGTTACAAATAAATGGGCATCATTCTGACAGAAACTACGTACTCTTTCAATTCCCTTGAGTGCGCCACTTGCCTCATATCGACAATCACGAGCAATCTCTCCAATACGAATAGGTAAATCACGATAAGAGTGTATTTCATTTGCATAAATCATCATATGATGTGGACAGTTCATAGGACGAAGGACAAATTCCTCACCATCTACTTCCATTTTAGGGAACATGTTTTCTTGATAATGATCCCAGTGTCCACTCGTTTTATAAAGCTCTACATTTCCAAGAGGTGGAGTTAAAACATGTTGATACCCCAATTTTTTTTCTTTCCCTTTGATATAATTTTCTAATGTTTCCCAAACAATATATCCATTTGGCAAATACATTGGAAGACCCTTTCCTACTAAATCATTTGTCATAAATAGATTTAAATCTTTTCCAATCTTTCTATGATCCCTATTTTTCGCATCTTCTAATTCCTGTAGATAGGCTTGTAATTCCTCTTCCGTTTCAAAACAAACACCATAAATTCTTTGAAGCATCTTATTATTTGAATCTCCCTTATAATAGGCCCCACTAAATTTAATCAATTTAAAATTTCGACATTCCTTTACGGTATCTACATGAGGTCCACGACAAAGATCTGTAAAGTCTCCTTGTGTATAGCAAGAAATAACCGTATCTTCCTCATTCATTCTTTCAATCAAATCAATTTTATAAGGATCATCTTTAAACATTTCTAAAGCTTCTTGTTTCGTAATTTCATGTCGAACAATCTTTTTCCCATCTTTCGCGATTTTTTTCATTTCCTTTTCAATGGCTATAATATCTTCTTCACTAATAACCTTGTCACCTAAATCAATATCATAGTAAAATCCTGTATCAATCACTGGTCCTACCCAGAACTTTGCTTCTGGATATAAATGCTTAACGGCTTGAGCCATCATGTGGGCACAACTATGATTCAATTTATTTAATTTCTCATCTTCTTTAAAATTAATCATTTCTATCTCTCCTCTTTTTATAATAAGATTTTTGATTTGAACATACCTCATATTCTTTTAAAATTCTATCACGAACCATTTCTAATTGTTCTAGATACATGAATTTTTAGTTTGCTCTCTAAAAAAATTAGGGATAGATAATACATATTTTTCACTTGTACATAACTTCATTTCAATTTCCTCCCTAATAAAAAAACACTCCTCGTTTCAAGGAGCGTTTATACGCGGTACCATCCTACCTTATGTCTCATTTGGATAACGGCTTTTACCGGAACATCTTTCGAGTTCGATTCATAGGTAGTAGCACCCTTCCTTTTTTATTTGCTTCTCACCAACCGCAAATTCTCTTCTAAAAATAGATAAGGTGTCGTGTCCTAATCAAAATCTTTATAATTTCATTTTATCACGTTCGTCTCGTTTGTCAATTCCTTTTTACCTTTTTCGCACCTTTTTCAGACGATAGACCATCCACATAACCATATTGTTCATTATAGGCTTGGCAATAAGACTGAATTTCTGCCTTATTCCTGTTATATTCCTCATAGAAATCATATGTTTCATTCCATATTCTTTTTATAGAACGGTAAAGATGAATGGTTTCATAAGAAAATGGCTGAAGTTCAAGATAAGTTTCTTCTGTAATTGAAGTTGTATAAATAGGAGGAATGTCCTCTTCTAAAATTGCCCAAATTTTATGAGCTACTTTTTTATCTATTTTATATAGGATATGTCCTAAAGAAAGCATGTTTTCTTCCTTTGTTCGCTCCATACTTCTTTTTAATGACTGTTTATACATACAAGGAACTTCTTTTGTACAATTCTTTAAAAGCATTAGAATCTCATCACAAATCCTATCTTCTACTTGTTTATTAATGTCATTTGTTACTTCTGCTTCCCAAATTCTTTTATAAGAGGCAATAAGCGCTTTTAAATCTGGGATTTCCCTATAATTTTTTAAATCACTTTTGTTATATACTTCATCAATAGAAATTGTATCCTCAAACATTTTTAAGCGACTACTATTGTTATTATAAATTCTATATTGAAAAGTAAGTACAGGATAAGTAATATTCTTTTTATAGGATAAATCAAACGGTACCTTTTGATTTAAAAGCATATGCTTTTTGATGATTTCATCTGCTTTTGTATCTTCAAAAATAAGATGGCTTGTATCCAAAAGGTGTACTCTAAAGTATTGATTTCCTTCTTCATTATACTGTATAGAATAAGCCAAATTCCCAAGAGCAAAGGTTCTAGCCCTGTAATCAGTGTTCTTTTCTACCTTACTATCTTTGTTAATATATTGTAGCCTCTCTTGTACTGCTTTCTTCACTTCTAAAGTGGCAATTTTCTCTTTTTCTTCTACATAAGAGAGCATCCATCCGCCTTGTTGAAGTTTCTCAATATCCCTTAAGGCAGCATCCTTACTTATTGATTCCTTTTTACTGCAGGCATATTCCTTAAGTTCTTCTAGGCAATTAGAAAGATACACTTGCATGCGATTAGAAATTAGTTCTTTCTTCTCAAATAAAATTAAAATACGACAATAATAGTTCGGAGTGATAACATCCCTTGTTTGCCCCTCTATTTTTAATCGGTGACTTTGAGCAAATAAAGTAATCACTTCCTCAACTAGTCTTTCAATCGTAAAGAATGGTAATTTATCTTCAACAATATCTAATATTTTTGAGGCATAATAATAATTATTAGGATTTTTAAGTAATACTTCAAATAAGTCATAATAAGCATCTGTCTTTTCCACTTTTTCTTTCTTCTCCATAGATGCTTTTTTCATTTTTTCATAAATTTTTGCTACTTTTTTAAGTTCTCTCGTATATCCCTGTGCATCCTCTTTTGGTAAATAAGACTTTATTTCATTCATTCTTGCTATGATTTTATTTTTCATCACATTACACAAACAAACAATATTTTCTTTATGTAAAGTTACAAAAGACTCCATAAAAATATCTGTTATTTTCTCTAAACTTGCGCATACTGCATCAAATTCTTCTAAAATATCTTTGTTCAAAAAGGAATGTACATTTTCTTTAAGAGTACTATCATCATGAAAAAAAGCTGAAACGAAATCTAAAATTATTTCTTTATCATTATCTAAGAATATGTTTTCTTCCCTTCGCATCTCTTCTTTCTCCTGTTTTAATAATGCAGTTTTATAAATTCCTCGTAATGTATAAAGTCTTTCTAATACTCGATTTATTTGTAAAAGTGTTTCTCGGTAATAATCTAATCGAACTTGAAAAGGTTCATATAATGTATCTTTCATTCGATTATGTACTTCCTTTTTCATAGACTTATTTATTTTGATTCCAAATAATTCTGCGAATTCTTGATAGAGTTTTTCCTCTTGACACTTTATGTGAGAATGTATCCCTTCAAGAGTAGGAATGACCTCTCCAAGAATTTGTAGCTTTTTTTCGCTATCTAACTTGCTATCTAAACTCTTGATTTGCTCTCCCATTTCCTCTCCTAAAAGCGTCGTAGATAAAAGAGTCAAATCTCTAAATGAAGAAGCTTCCATTCTTAGATAAACAGGAATATGTTCATTTCTTTCACGTTTATGGGTAGAAACAGGAAAAGATTCTATTTTTCGTTGTAATATATCTTCCATCTTTCTTACCCTTTTTATTTTCTCTCTCACAAGTGCTAAATTTTTAGAATCATCTATTCTTTCATAATGATGTTTGTCATAAACCAGTGCCCCATGCACCTTCTTTAAATAACGTAAAGTTTTTCTTATTTGTTCAATAGGCTCCTCTTTTATTCTTTCTTCTAATTGTTCTACTGTTAAATTTAATATTTGTTCCATATAAATTCCCCCTATACAATATTAGTTTCTTAGATTTTTACTTGTCAACTCTACTGGTGTTGCAAGTTGCTTCATCCGTTCGATAATTCGTTTAGCTTTTACAACCTCATACCCTGATGAACTCATCGCCAGATGGTTTTCCAATTGTTCCAACGTGAAATTTGAAGTAAAGAAGGTTGGTAATCTCTCTTCCATACGGTGTTGTAAAATTGGACATAGGACATCGTCGCGACTCCATGAAGTTGTATTTTCTGCACCAATATCATCAATCAGTAACAATTTAGCTTTCTTCGCTTTATCCATTTTTTCCTTAAAATCACTTGTTCCAAAACTGGCTTTTAGCTCATTTAAATACTCTGGCCAAAAGAGAATTGCACTTCCTACCTTATCTTTTGCAAGTTCATGAAAGGTAGCAGAAATTAAGTACGTCTTTCCGGCTCCAAAGCTACCATGTAGATATAAACCTTTTCCCTCTTTTGTTTCTCGATAGCTTGTAATAAATTCAGTGAGATAAGTGATAATTGGAAGTCTTGTGGTATCCTTTAAATCAATTTCTGAAAATTTAGCCATTTCTATTTCAGATGGTTCTTCTAAGGTATATACATATTTTAAATGTTCGTTTTCTTTTTGATACTTAAGCATAAATTTACAAGGCTTATATCCAAATCGTAGTTTCCCATTTTTTACTTCTGGTAAATAGGCATGTCCTTCAATCTCATTCTTGCATTCCAGTAAATTTTTACACTGTAGGCAGTGAGCATATTCCTTTGAACAATCTTCTAATACAGTTGTATATTTTGAAAGTTCTTCACGTGAGAGTTTTAATTTTCCAACTAATTGTTCAAAAACAGGATTTTTTAATGCCACCTTAAAATTATTTAAAAGCATACTTTCTAAATCTTTTCTTTCATACTTTTGTAAAAGTTCTCCTGTGGTCTTCATTTAATCACCCGACTTATCATTTCTTTCATTTTTTCTTGCTCTTCTTTAGACGCTTCTTTTACTTCAAATTCTTTATCAATCCAAACAGGCACTTGTTCCTGTTTATTTGGTGTTTTTTTCTTTTTCATTTCCAATCTTTTTTTATGTTCTTTTTCAGCCAGTTCCATCGCTTGTTCAACCGTGGTAATTTTATTTCTAGAGAATAAGCCTGCAACACTCTCTACATAAGTAGGCACCAATTTGTTTTCACTTTCTTGTAAAACATAATCAAGTAAAACATTGACAACTCCTGGATTTAAACACATTTCACAAAGTAGATAAGAAAGCATTTGAATTTCTGCATCTGTTAGACGAGTTCCTGTATGTTTACTATATAAATATTCATAAGGAGGAGTTGTTTCAAATTCGTAAATTTTTTTATCACGCATATTCGTTGTTCTATTTTTCTTTCTTAAGTACTCTGGTTGTGTTTTAAGCGCTAAAGAAGGGAGTTCACCAAAATGTTCAAATTTATAATAGTTTCTAGCATTCGACATGAATTTTTCTTTATCAATCGTTCGTTTTACGGTTAAAGAAGACTGCAGAAGATGAATCATTTCATTATCCGAAAAACCATACACAAATGATATTCGATATAAAAATTCCCTTGTTTCATTTGTAATACTTCGGATATTCAGCATTTCTTCGGGAATGGTTGTCAAAATGTGTTCTAAATCAATTGTTGCCATAATTTCTAATTTATTTTTATGACTTTGCCTTAGATCAAGAAGCAATTGTTCAAAATTTGTAATATCTTCTGGTTCAAAGACATCTTGAAATTTACATGTAATATCTTCATATTCTTTTAAATTAATCTTTGGTAAGATAAAAATAGAAGTCAGTCTTTCATATTCTTTATCTCCTACATTATTATATAAAATAGTGGAAAGAAGTGGATTTCCAAAAAATTCAGAAGCAGAAAGTGGTGAATAAATTTCATAGACAAATTCATTAATCGTTCCTTTTTTTACATAAGTTTTTAAAAGTCCTACTGCTTCTAATTTCTCACGAGCAACCACGATTGTTTCTAAAGACATTCGTAAAGTAGTCATTAAATGATGATGGTTCCAATCATTTGATATTACCTCTAATTTATCTAAATACATGCATAAAGAAAAGTAAAGACTTACTGCATCTGCACCAATAATTGGCTGATATAACATATATAATAAATCTCTATCTTTATCCTGTAATATCGTTTTATTTACAACTGTAAATAAATCCGCAGGCAAAACCCTCTCTTTTAGCATGCTTACACCTCATTAACACTAGTTTAACACATTCTGTTACAGAAAAAAAGAAAAAAAGTTTATGATTTCTAAAAATCGTTAGTATTTATTCTTAATTCTACCTATACATATTCATTCTGCCTATATAATAAGATTCTACTATACTTTGTTGGTTTGTTTATTTTTTAAGGGATATAATACCAAAGTACATGAATCCTACAATTCGTAGGATTACTTTTTTCTATTCTTGTGGTATTCTAAATATAGAAAGAAGGCATTCTTATGAAACATTTTTTTATTACTTACTATGTAGGCATTTTAGCCCTATTATTCATAATAAATAATTTAGTCTTAAGCCATTTTCAAGTAGGAGGACTACTATATCAATTGATAGTGATTACATGTATAATTCTCAATGTACTTATAATCGTTACATATAAAAAGGATGTAAAGTATAAAAGTTTAGGTATTCTTATCTTTTTATTTCTATGTTTATTCTCTAAAGATAGGTTCCAACTTTTATTTGCTATGTCTAGTATACTTCCATTTCTTTGGTCCAATTTTTTAGAAAGCAAACATATAAAAATCTTTACAGTCTGTATTGCAATATTTATCTCCATTTTCTACATTCCACTTTTTCTTCTTTTTTTACTTCTTTCTTATACCGAAATGAGACAAGATAAAGGAAGCAATGGTATCTATGAAGATACGCATTACTACTGTGTAGACCACTACGAAATCTATTCTTACTCTGCTGGCGCTACAGATAAATTTCATTATTACATAGGGAAGTATTATAAGATTTTAAATATTGATAGTATAATATACATATATTACAGAGACGGAAATGAGAAAACATATAAAGAGTATCAGGACTTTTTAAACAGTCATACATGTAGATTAGTTGATGATTTAGATGAATTTAAGTAAAATCTCTTGTTTTATTTAAACAAAAGAAAAGAATTAGGAAAAACACAAGAGGCACTTGCAGAAAAATTGTTTGTTACAGAAAAAGCAATTTCTAGGCAGGAAACAGAAATATTGTTGTGCAAATGACACAGAAATGGTTTGATGTAAATACAATTGTACATACAAGTTTTTCCTTTAGAATAATGCACTTATGTTAGAAATAAATTGCTTGTATAAGCATTTCGCAAGTGCGAAATACCTCGCGGTGCAGGAAAAACTGTTAGAAAACTTTTATTCATAAGGCTTATAAGATTTCGTGGCGTTTTCTTATGTCCTGTTGTTTTTCCTAATATATTTTTTCAGAAAATAATATTTTAAAAATGAACAAAAAAATGTTATATTTATATGATGATTACCTCCCATAAAGTATAAAATTTGAATTTTCCATTTTTGAAAACCATTATTTTATAAGGATTAAAAATTATCGAAAATCTAAAAAAATAGTTTTTGGGAGATAACTATATGATAAATTCTTTAAAACTGCTATAATAAAAATACATAGAAATATTGCATAAAACAAAGGGAGGTATGATTATGAATTTCGTTGCAAAAAAATTTAATGAATTATCAAAAGAAGAATTATATGAAATATTAAAAGCGAGAGCAAAAATATTTGTTGTTGAGCAAGGCATTCGTTATTTAGATATGGATGATATTGATTATGATAGTTTGCATTGCTTTTTTATGGAGAAAGGGCATGTCATAGCCTATTTACGAGCTTTTTATGAAGATGATAGCAAAAAAGTAGTTAGACTTGGAAGATTTTTGACTATTGAACATGGTAAAGGCATTGGTAAATCTCTATGGAGCGAGAGTTTAAAAGCTATAAAAGAAAGAATGAATTGTGCTAGATTATATGGACATGCACAAAAACATGCATTAACTTTTTATGAACAATTTGGATTTAAGGCTGTATCTAGCGAATTTTTAGAAGAGGGAGTTTCCCATGTTGCTATAGAAATGGATGTATGAATTATGAAATTATATTATGAAGATAAATATAAAAAAGAATTACAAACAAAAATAATTGACATATTTTTTGAAAATGAAAAATGTTTTATTAGACTTGAGAATAGTATTTTTTATCCACAGGGTGGGGGCCAAAAAGGTGATAGAGGTTACTTAATTATAGATGGAAAAAAGTATAATATACTAAATTCAATAAAAGATGAGAATTATAATAGTATTTTAATGATGGAAGATAGTATCAATCAAAAATATATAAATAAAGATATAAATTGTTATTTAGATTGGGAATTTAGGTATAAACAAATGAGGCTTCATACTTCATTACATTTAATTCATGCTATTATAGAGGAAGTTAAAGGCAGTAAGTTAGATTATCCTTTAATATCTACAATCGAAGATGGTTTTGCTTATAATAAATATGACGAAAATAGTTTTGATATATCTATTTTAACTGAAGTAGAAGATAGATTCTATAAATTAGCTCAAACTGATAATGAGGTTATCACTTATCCTGATGTAGAGAAAGAACATTATAGATATTGGCAATGTATGAATTATAAAATTCCATGTGGTGGTATTCATATCAGCAAGCTTAGTGAAATAGGTAAAGTAAAAATTGAAACTTCACATAAAAAGAAAACTATAACCATCAAAATATCGCTAGAATAAAAAATTATGGTCAATAAAATTCAACTTAATAAGAGTTTATTTGAAAAATGCCTGTGTCATTTGTACAACGAAACAGGAAAAGAACCCCCTGGTATATCTTTGCTGCTTCCTTTGGCAAAAGAATTAAAAGTAGATGTATCTGAATTATTAAATGGTGAGGAAAGGAAAAAATTAAAACAACCCGAAAAAACTCATTCATTATGAAAAAGCTATGGATTTAGAAATATCCAAAATCTAACAGATATGATACTTCTGACTTGTTCTAATCTTCCTGTTTGTTTACCATACAATAGATATTTATTTTAATACAGATAACCAACAAAGGTACCCTTTGTTGTATCCACCATTATAAAAACATGAAATAAAAAATTAAGAGTTACAATAAAATCAATTCGTTCGCTCTTTGATTCTTTATTTCATGTCACATAATCCTACCCACAAACTCTACATATGCCACAAAGTTAAAGAAATTTTACTACTAATTTACTACACTACTTTATATAAAATTTTTATATTATTATGGAAAAGCATAAGAGATATCCATTTTTGACAGGAATAGTAAAATATGTTATTATGAACATGTCAAAGAAACTTGCGTATAATAAAAAAGGAATACCTAGTTTTGACGAGTTAGGTACTATTCCAAAAATAATTGTTTTAATACCGACTTATACAGTTGGTACTATTTTTATTAAAATGACTAAAATCACAATAATAAGGAGTATTATGATAGTACAAAGATATTTATCTTTCTTTCCCATAAAATTTCACCTTCCACTTCTAAAAGTAAAGGGGAATAGTACCTAAACTAACTAAATATCCTTATAAATGTTATACTATTAATGATAGATAAAAACAAGTGAACATATTAATTCTTATAAACTTAAAGTTACTTATATAATTTATAAATGGGTATGTATTAAATTTATGGAGATGAGTTAATGAATGTGAATGAAAAATTAAAAAGATATATTGAACAAAATATATTTCCTCAATATGAACTAAATGATAAAGGGCACCAAATAGAGCATGTTAAATATGTTATCAATAGATGCTATAAATTAAGTAAAAACATGAATGTTGATATTAATATGCTTTATGTAATAGCTGCATATCATGACATTGGTCATCATATAGATTATAAAAATCATGAAAAGGTTTCTGCTCAAATTATGTATAATGATACAAATTTAAAGAAGTTTTTTAGTGACAAGAATCTAATAATAATGAAAGAAGCGATAGAAGATCATAGAGCTTCGTTAGATAGAGAACCCAGAAGTATTTATGGAAAACTATTATCATCTGCAGATAGAAACATAAATGTTGATGACTCATTAAAAAGAATTTATCTTTATAGCATTACACATTTTGATAAACTTAATGAGAATGAAACAATTGAAGAGTGTTATAAACATACATTAAAAAAGTTTGGTAATGATGGTTATGCTAATTTCTTTTTAGAAGATATAGAATACAACAATTATTTAAAAGAATTACATAATCTTTTAAATGATAAAGAAAAATTCATTGAAAGACTAAAAAAAATTATTTCTAAAATTAAATAAAAAAATGGCTACATGCAACATAATAAGGGTAATACTATACCTTATTATGGCGAAGACTCATACGGTTATGCCCCTAGTCTCGCCTATGAGCCTATGTTTCAATACTATGACATTGCATAGCATTTTTTTATGCTTTAAAAAATTTCTAAATTTTTATTTTTTCATTTTTATATTCTATATGAATCCTTTGTACAATAGCAAGAGCAATAATAAGAGATAAGGTAAATGACCCACCATACGATAGGAAAGGAAGTGGGACTCCCGTTAAAGGAAGTGAACCAAATAATCCACCCAAATTAATAAAAATATGTAAGAAAATATAAACGGATATTCCCAAACACATGTATTTTCCTCGTATCGTTTTTACAACAGACGCTAATTTCAAAATACGATATAAAATAACGATATATAAGAAAAACAATAAAGAGGTCATAGCAAAACCATATTCTTCTGCAATAATAGCAAAAACGGAGTCTGTATGTGATTCTGGAATATAAGATTTTTGACGACTGTTTCCAATTCCTACTCCAGTAAGCCCCCCAGAATTGATAGCAATAAAACCATTACATACTTGGTATCCTCCATTTTCATATCTGCTACATGGATCATAGAATTGAAAACGGCTTTCCTGAGCACTAGAAAAGATTCCTTTCGCACTTATTAAAAGTACAAGAAAAGCGAAAATTCCTAACCCCAAAACGATTCCCACTGTTTTTAATTTTTCTATTTTTAAAATAGGACTTGTTAGAAATAAGATTGCGAAAATGAATCCAATAATCAGCATAGTTCCATAGTCTTTTTGTGTAAAAATAATAATAGGGAAAAAGGCACCAATTAATATAATTTTTCCAATCATATCATAGTGTTTTATATTTTTATTTCTTAATTTCCGATAAAATTGTTCAAAAAGGAGAGATACATAGACAATCATAAACGGTTTTGCAAATTCACTTGGTTGTACAGCTCCAATTACAGGAAGCGTAATCCAGTTTTGGTTCCCACTCCAATTTTCTCCTTTAAACGTTACTAAAATAGAAAGAGCAGCAATAACAAAATATCCTGCCTTTCCAAATAAATAATAACTCTTTGTTGGAAGTATCAAAATACAAATGGTCAATATAAGACCTAACACTAGAATAAATAGTTGTTTATAAAAATAGTTATATAAGGATTGATTGTAGCGTAAAACAGAAACTTGACTAGAAGCTGTTACAATATTAAATAACCCAAATACAAACAGAATAATTGATACAATAAGAAAAATCTTATCCATATCTTTTATTGCTTTCATTATTTTTCTCACTCTATCCCCTACTTTTTATTCATCATACCATATATACACACTTTTCTCAAGTAAGAAAGTACCTATTAAACAGCAACATTCAATTAAAAAGATAGTTATATTTTCGCCTATCTTTATTTCTTTATTGTTTTAAAACAAGTAATATAAAATGAACCATTGTTATCCTTTTTAAAAACAAATTGATAACTATAAGGTATACTTTCTTTATTCTTTTGTACATATTCCTCTAATAAACCTGTTAATATAGTTCTATTCTTTTCAGATTGTACAAGGGGGCATTGCGAACTTTCACAAGATTCAGTTTCTAGTTTCTTAGTATCTAACATTGCTTCAATCGTTTGGTATCTGTCAAAGTATACAGTATCAAAGTCTCCATAAAAACCATCACCAATTGTAGCAGTTATTAAAGTCAGTACATATTCATCTCCATTTTTCACTATATCTGTAGCAACTATACTATCTGGTACTATACCTTGCGGATCTATATCAGTCGCATATTCTTGTTTTGCTGTATACTTTTTCGCACTCGCATCATACTTATAATTGGTACCATGAAGCTTCATATCTGGATACGTAGAAAGACTATCAATTCCATAATCCTTTTTTAAGTGTTGGTTTAGTTTTTCTATGCTTATAACATTCCATGTTTTACCACTATCATATTTTTCCTCTTCATCTAAAAGAGTAAGTGTATGTGCTAAAATATTATCTTTGTTTATAGAAAAATTCTCTTTATTAAAATTGAATTCTGTATTGTCTTTACTCATAATTTTGAATATGTTACTATCCTCAACCTGTTTTTTTAACATTTTCATCACTTGATTTAAATCTTCTTCTTTTCCTTGATCTACGTTTACTTCTGGTTTTGATTTCTCCTGATTAACTTTATCATACACAAGGTAACTTCCAAGTCCTAATACAATTACACTTAATAATATTACTATTTTATCTTTCATATAAATCCTCCTTTTTTCGAGATATTTTTTATCTCTACTATATATACAATTCTATTTTATAAATCCTTGCCCTTTTTTATATTTTTATTTTCCTATGCTTTATCTACTAAATATAGTTAATTACCACGCACCAAATTGAATCATTTGAGTAAACTATAGTAGACTTAGATAGGAGGTAATACGATGTATTATTACGGTGGATATCAAGGTTATGGCTGTGGAAATCCTTGTTGTGGATACGGCGGTAATGGCGGATATGGCTATGGAGCTGGATACGGTGCAGCTATTATCCTAGTTTTATTTATTCTTTTAGTCATCATAATTGGTGCTAGAGCATGGAATAACTAAGACGAACCTAAATAAATAGGGTCTAGGACTATTGAGATTCAATAGTCTTTTTTAGTTTTCTTCCGTGCAAATTTCATTTAATTTATTCCATATTTTTACCATAGCGTATGTATCTAATTTGCAATAAGCAAGTAAGGATTCACGAATATGCCTTGTTTCCTCTTCATCCTTATCTATAATTTCCTTAAATAAAGTCATTGCTTCTTTTCCATTATGAACTGTATCTAAATTATGATAATCAAGGTCCTTCTCTTCTGGAAATAAAGCAGGAAGGACATATTTAATTGAGTAAGAACCTTGCATGGCTTTCGTATAATAATATCCTTCTTTAAAGGGTATCATTAAATCTTTCATATTTGCATGAATACACAATAAATGTTCTTTCAAATCAGGATATAATTCGCTTAAATGTTTAATAATCATTTTTTCAAACATCATATTATAAGCAACAACACAAGCGTCTTTAGGAATATCCTCTACCAGTTTTAAAGCAATCTCTCTTCTTGGATCTATAGTAGGATTACTAAGAAATTCCTTATGTTTTAATTCTCCATTTTCGATATAATGTAGGGAATATTGAAATGGAATTTGCATATAGGGTCTTGTATAATCATATTTTGGGATAGATTCTTGAAATGTCTCAAAATCTAAAAAGTAAAGAGGTTCATGAAATGTAGACAAAAACTGTTTTATTTTTTCTACATCAATATGTAGAGAATGATCTTCTAACGCATACAGAATTTGCCTTTTATACACTTCCTTTATATCACTTGTTTTCAATTGTTCAAAAGTAGTTACTCCCTTTTTATAAAGTTCAATCATTTGTTTCTTTGGCATTCTTTTTAATTCAAATATATTATTCTTTCCTAGATGTTTTGTACAATAAGAAAAATAAGGACATGGGTATGGCTTAAAGCAATGAAGATCTATATTATCCTTTATCTCTTGATTTTTTATACATTCTTCCATAAGAGATATATTTTTCTCCACTTGTTTTCTATTTTCTTCTACCACCTTAGTAACATCATGAATAACAAATAACTTTTTTAAATCAAGTTTTCCCTTTCTCTCATAAAAAGGGTTTATGTAAACAATAGAAGCTTTTGTAATTGAATACCCCAATTTTTTTAATAGATAATATTGATACGAAATATCATGAACATAAATGTCTTTTACTTCTGTTGAACTTTTTACTTCATATATTTCTATTGTATCTTCCTTCTTTTTTAAAATATCCACACTGCAAAATAGATTTTCAAATTGAAAAGAAGCTTCTGTAATGATAATATTTTTATGTGATAATAATTCCTTTGTTTTCTGAACCATTTGCTTTAAATCTTCTGAAAAAGGAACATCTTGATAAGGACCAAATAATCCTTTTGCAAGTTCTCCCACTTCTGTTCCATTTTCTAAAACAGCCTCATCACTTGTTTGCATGGCTTCTTCTGGCCTATATGTATCTAGCCAAAGCATCTTTTTACATTGAACTCCCCTACAATATTTTGTTTTCGATAAATTCATCCATCCACCTTCTTCTTAACAATTCTAATAACCTGAAATTCCTTCTAAGGATTCATCATTTTCTATATATGTATGCACATCAATATGTCGATATTCTTCCTTGCTATCCCGAATATAAATATCTTTAATTCCTGCATTGATAATCATTCTTTTGCACAAAGAACACGGATTAGGCTTGATGACATATAAATCATTTTGTTGACTTTTCTTTCCCACTAAATATAAAGTGGAACCAATCATCTTTGTCCTTTCAGCACTAATAATCGCGTTTTGTTCTGCATGAACACTTCGACATAATTCATATCTTTCTCCTCTTGGGATATTTAATTCTTCTCGAATACATCTTCCCAGTTCACAACAGTTTTTCCTACCACGTGGTGCCCCATTATAGCCAGTTGCTATAATTTCATCATTTTTAACAATGACAGCTCCATACTTACTACGAATACAAGTACTTCTTTCTAATACAGTCTCCGCTAAATCAAGATAGTAATTTATTTTATCAATTCTTTCCATGTTTCACTACTCCTACTATAACATACACTTTCTTTTCATTTACACCTCTATTATACATGCAAAAGAAATAGAAGAAAAGAAAAAATCTATTTTAAATGATTACAGAACAAAAAACTAGGTAACTTATCCTAGTTCTGTATAAACGAAAGTGTTACATATGTAAACGTCTTTACATTCTCTTTAAAATAATATTTTTGGTAAGATATAGAATACAACAAACACAGTTATTGCAATTACACCTGTAAATACATAAGCAAGTTTATTTCTATCAAATGTTGTTATTTCTACCATACCTTGGTATAAATGTGTAAAGTATAGAATTCCAGCAATGAGTAATACATAACTAGCAAGTTCAATAGAAATAAGTGCAAGCACTATACATGCGAGTGTAGTAACTGTTGTAAACACAGAACAAGTGCCTACTAATGCAGTTGCTCTTTTAAAATTCATATCGTCCTTAAATAATGACCCTGTGAAAACAAAAATCATCAAAGATGTCATTAAGAAACTAGCTACCATAAAAACGGTTCCATAAATAACTACTTGTAAAAATGGAATTTCTACACCTAAGCCAAGTGCTAGACCATACATACCCATACCAGATGTTACAGAATTAAGTGCTTCCTTCGTAAAACAGTATACAAATACACCTGATATTAAGCTATTAATTAAAATTGCTATTAATCCTAAAATAAAGTTTTCTTCAGTCGCAAATTTTTTTACTGTATCCACTGGTTTTGTAAAAATATTCTTTAGAATTTCTATATATGTATTTACATAAGACTGTATATCAAATTTTTCATTTGTTCTTTCCTTTTGTTCTTCTATCTCTTTTTCCTTCTCTATCTTTTTTTCTTTTTCACAATCACAAGGTTTCCCTTCTTCTAACTTTTTTCCACATTTTGTACAAAATTTTGCCATTTTCAAGCACGCTCCTTTTAATATCTTGAAAAATACGTTACTATATTTTCAAAATCAACCAAATAGTAACTATTTTCCTTTATTCCCAATATAAGGGTTATATAACTACTTGCAGAATCATTATGTGTTTGTTCTTCATTACTAAAGTACGAATTATATTTTACTGTATAATCGTATTTTAATTTAAAACGAATTTTTAAATTTTCTCCATCCATTCCCAAACTATATATAGAACTATCCTGAAATTCTATCTTTGTTAACTGATTCGATTCAGAGGATAGCGAAGATACAAACTCTTGATAACTCTTTTCTAGTTTTTCTAAATCTACATCTTTATTCTCAAAATTTTTCTTAATTTCTTCAAAAGATTTTTTTTCAATTGCTGCATTATATATGGTAGTTAAAATTTCTTTTGCACTTGCATTTAAGTTTTTTTGAACCTCGTTACTTACATTATCCCTAGAAAGAGTCAATGTAGCATTTGTATGATAATTTGAGGGAGTTACGTCTTCTTCTATCGTAATCCCGTTCGACAAAATAGCTGTGACTTTCGTTTTTACAGCAAACACCTGAGGAAGTACATATACATCATAACTAGCTTCTATTTTTGAATCATCTTTATTCTTTTCTAAATACTTATCTTCTACATTAACTCCAGCATAAGTTACTTTTGAACCTGTTGGAACTTTTAAAATAAAATCTTTTACTACAGTTGTTTCATTCGAATTACTAACTTTCCAATTATCGAAAATGAATAAGTTCTTTTTACTTTTCTTTGTTAAATAAACTTGCCCTGTAGATTCAGAAGCACTACCTTTCGATGTATATTTAAAGGAAACTGTCGCACTTAAGTTTCCACTACTATAAGTTACATCTGTAATTTTATAGTTTTCAATCGTTTTACTCTTTGTTTCATCATCTGTTAATTCTTTAAATATCTTTTTTGTAACAAATGTATGATCATCTTCTTCTATTCCTAAATATTTATAAAGTGCATCAGCATCTCCATTTTGAATTGCTTTAATATATCGATCTGCAACTGTCTTAGGAGAATATATATGTCTTCCTACTTGGTATCCCCCAAATAATAGAACAAGTGCTATAAGAATACTTACAATCATAACTTTATTTTTCTTTGTTATGGTATTTTTTTCTTTTGTTCTTGTTTCTTTTATATTTGTTTTTTCTATCTTTTGTGATTTATTTTCTTCTTTTTTCTCTAATTTCGCGCCACATTCTCCACAAAATGCATCTTCCTTTTTACATTCTGCACCACACACACTACAATACATAATTCCACTCCTCTCTTATATAAGAGTATAATCTTTGTTGTTTTTTGTCAAGAATAAATGATTTTTGCTATGTGGAATAGTATCATTCAGTTAGTTAACAGAAATGTATCATTTTGATAAACGTATGTTAACGTTATAAAATGAGATGTTTCTTTTGTTTTTGTTCCTTCTACTTCACTCTTATATGTATAAGAATAATCAACAAGTAAAGAGACTTCTACATTTCCATCATGATTGATATATGTATCTTTGATTTCACAATCTGTATATTTTAAAGCTGTTATCTCCTTATTTGTAATGTTTCTTTTGATACTTTTATATAAGATGCCTATATCTTGTTGAAATGAAGATGAAATTGCACTGTAATCCTTATTCGTCAAAGCAGCTTCAGAAAGGAGATTCAAAGAAGTAATGCTTTTAGTTTCTATTTGTTTTTCCTGTTCCTTTGTAAGGCACACATCTATTATTTTATAAGTTCTACCATCTTCTACTGAAATATCTTTTTTTATCTTTAAACCATTTGCAAAAGTGACTTCAATTGTATAATCTCCTTTTATCATATCTTTTATATAATAGGTATCATACTGGCTCGTTTTATCTTTTTGTAAATAAGAAGAAATATCTTTTTCATCAATCGTTACTGTACTATTTTTAGGTACCACAAATTCTATATTTGATGACACCTTTCCACTTATAACTTCATATGTATCTAGAATATTAAAAATCTTTTTCTTTTTTAATTCCACATACGATATTGTATTCTTTCCATTCAATGTATATGAAAATTCGACATAAGTTTTATTCTGATTTTCATAAATTCTAGTAATTGAAACATCTTCTATATTTTTTTGTAAACTATCTTTTTCTTTTAGAATATTTTCACTAACAAATAACGATTCTTTCCCCTTAATATAATTATAAATCTTATCCGTATCAGAAGATGCTACTGTATTAAAATATTTTAAGGCTATATATCTAGGAGAATTTACATGTAAAGTTACCATACTTAAACAGGTTAGAAAGATACAAACAATACCTACAATGATAATTGATTTGATTATCTTTTTTCTTTGTTTTTCCCTATATTCTTTTTGGTTAATTTCTTCTCCACATTCTCCACAATAGGAATCTTTATGCGTGATTTTTTTGCCACATTTTTTACACTTCACTTCTACCACCTCGCTTAAAGTATACTTTTTAAACTTGAAAGATTTGTGAAATTTTGATGTATTTCTCATGATTTTTATGCAACTGCATAAAATATTCTGTCGCTTCTAAAACAAATAATTTTCCCATTAATTCATACATAAAAAGGAAAACTCTGTTACAAATGTGGAAAATGTGTTATAATACACATGAAATGTGAGATGAATATATGTTTAAAAAATTAGATATTTTAGATGAAAAAGATAAAAAATTGCGTCAGAAAAGTGTAGAAGTTTCTTTTCCTCTTTCTAAAGAAGATAAAGATTTAATCGAACAGATGATTACTCATTTAACATATAGTCAAATTGAGAAATATGAAAAAATGTATGATTTAAGACCTGGAACAGGTTTAGCTTTCCCTCAACTTGGACTATTAAAGAGAATTATTGTGATTGTTGACGAATATGAGAAGGGAAAATTTAATAACTATGTTGTTATTAATCCAGAGATTGTAAGTACATCAAAGGAAATGATTGCTGCTGATGCTGGAGAAGGATGCTTAAGTGTCAATCGAGATGTGGATGGGCATGTTCCTAGATTTGCCCGTGTTACAGTAACGGGATTTGACATAGAAGGAAATCCTATACGTATTCGAGCACGGGAAGAATTATCTATCGCTTTTCAACATGAAATTGACCACTTAAATGGAATTTTGTTTTACGACAGAATCAATAAGAAAAAACCATTCTTTAATGAATATGAGATCCGCTTAATATAGTTTGCCTTTTAGAATATTCATTGGACAAAAACGCTATTATTCTCATAAGAAGCGTTTTTATTTTTGATGATAATTTTCAAATCTAACCATTTACACACAGATTTGGATAGATGAAAACATAGAAACTTATTCTAAGAAACATATAGGTATATAAAAAATGGAAAAAAGTAAAAAATTTGGTAAAGATAATTTGTGTGGGCTTTTATTAAATAATTTATGAATACATAGTTCATTTCATAGAAGAAAATGAACTACTATATATAGAAAAAGAATTCTACTATGAATTCTTTTTTATAAAGTTAAATTTCCAGTTACAATATCAGAAAAGTATCTTGAAAAAAGTCCTATAAAATTAATTTTATCAATATTTTCTGAAACTGTTACATCTACTTTACCTACTATTTTTCCGTCTTCTAAAATATCCATATTTCCTACAATATCGCCTTTTTTTATTGGGATTTTTATATCATTTAAATGGACATCATAGGTAATATTTCCAATTTTTTGTGTCTTTTTACTTAATTTAGTTACTTCTTTAATAGGCATAATAGAAGCACTTTCTTGTTTTGCTTTATCAGGGAAAATGGTATCAACCACAGTATCCTTAGTAAGGAGTGTATCGAGTTTATAATTCGCATAACCATAATCAAGTAAGGCTGTAACTTCATTTGTTCTTGTTGCAACACTTTCTTCACCCATAACTGTCGTTAAAAGACGCATATTATTTTTTTTAGCTGTAGCCGTTAAACAATACCCTGCCCCTTCTGTATATCCTGTCTTTAATCCATCAACATTTGGATTAAATTTAACTAATCGATTTGTATTTACAAGCCAAAATTCTCTTTCTGTTCCTTTTCGTAAATAGTCTTCATATATGGATGTGAATTCTAAAACTTTTTCATGTTTTACAAGTTCTCTACCAATCATTGCCATATCATAAGCAGTTGAATAATGGTTTGCATCATCTAAACCATGTGGATTTTTAAACACAGTATCTTTTAAGCCTAATTCTTTTACCTTTTTATTCATCATTTCTACAAATGATTCAACATTTCCAGCAACTGCCTCTGCTAAAGCCACAACAGCATCATTTCCACTAGCAACAGACACTCCCTTAAATAAATCTTCTACACTCATTTGTTCTCCAGTTTCTAAGAGAATCTGACTTCCTCCCATACTAGATGCATTGGCAGAAACTGTAATCATATCGTCCCATTTCATTGCTCCTGATTCAATATGTTCTAAAATAAGAAGCATACTCATCATTTTAGTCATACTAGCGGGAGCTAATTTCTCATGGCTATTTTTTTCATACAAAATCTCTCCTGTTGCAACATCCATTAAAATGGCACTTTTTGCGTTAGGCGCTAAATCAACAGTACTATTTACTTCCTTTGAAACATACGTATCACTTGCTAAAACTGTAAATGGAAATAGAAATATAGATATTACAAAAAATAACTGACCTATCTTTTTCATAACTCACCTCTCCTACTAATATTTATGTTTCGACAAAAAAAATAGAAGATTTCTTCTACTTTTTATTACATATTTCTACGTTTTTCTCCTACTCCTTTTCTATTTTAATAGAATTATTTTTTATTAGAACAAGAAAAGCGACCTACAAACGTTGTTAATAAACCATAACCAAAATATCTTATCCATTAGTGGCTCTTCTACATCATCCTTGAGATAGTTGTTTTTTCCTCTTGAAGGTGATCCAAATTATTCTGATTATTTATCATCTTACGATTTATTTGTTCTAATTTGTCCTTTATTTGTTTCAAATAATATGCATTCATAGTATCATATTGTTCCATAAATTCCTCTGCCTGTACTATAGAAACATCAATTTCATTTACTGTATTACACCTAAATTTTTCCCTCATGTTAGTTTTTAACCGTTCTAATTGCTCATAAAGAGCATTTCTATGATCCTGTACAATACGTAAATCTTGCTTCCTATTACTTTTCTTCCTATCCAATTCAGATTTTTTTACATCAAGCAAATGAATTTCATTTGCTTTTTCTACTTCAAATTTTTTTCTTTGTAATTCCGCTTTTTCCTCAAATACTTTCAATTTATCTTTTTCAGTACGTAATCTTTTCCAATTTAAAAATGAATGTTTTGAAAGTTCAGCCACATTTGCACTTATTTCTTCTATTGCTTGTCTACACATTTCATGTCCCTTGTCATTATCATAAAGGGTAGCCATAACTTCTTCTTGCTTTTTATTTAATACACTCAATTGGCTCTCTATCTCATCTAATTCATTTTGTAACTGTTTCTCCTTAAACATAACAATATCTATATCTTTACCAACTTGTTGATAATCCTCTTTTATCATTTCGGCATAAACTTTATTTAATTCAATTACTGAATAATAATCGTATTGTTCCTGCATTTTTGTTCGTTTTTGAAATTCTTTAAGTAATTCATTATATTGAATTTGAAAATGATTGAATTCTCCCCTTATTTGTTCCTCTTTATCACGTATAGACGCTATCATTTTAGATGCGATTATTTTTGAAATTGTATAAAAGTTGATGGATTCCATTTTATTTATCTCTTCCATCATTTCATCAGTAATATCAATTCTAGAAATTAATTCAACAAATTCACTTAAACCATCATAAAAAGAATCTAATTTATCTTTATAAGGATGCAATTCTTTCAGTTTATTAAGAGCAAACGCTCTCGCTTTACCACTTAAAATATAATCAATATTGTAATTTACATTTTTACCTAATATATACTTTATTTGTTTCTCATCATACATTCCACTAAATAAATCATCAGGATTAGTATCAAAAATAGATAATAGTTTATCATTCTCTTTAAATAGCGCTTCTATTTCTGTTTCATCATATTGTTTTTTTTCTTTCATTTTTTCATATTCTTCAAAGAAATAATCATATCTTGAAAGCATTTCTTCATTAATTATATATGTATGTTGGGTAAATTGTTGTTGTAAATTATTCAACAAAGCTAATTTCATTTTATCTAAGTCTAGCCCTTGTTTTCTTTTCATAATATCAAAACTACGTATTTTTAGATGGGGAAAGCTTTCTTGTAATTTTTGTGCACATCTATAATTCCTATTTAATGACTTGGATCCATCAGTAAAACAGAAAATACCAATAGGATCAAATCCATTAAATATAATCTCACTATAAACCTTCCCATCCTCTCCATTTTCTACATTTTCGTGTTTTAATTTTAAACACTCATCAATCAATCTTTGAGGGTGATCAATTCTTTTTATAACACTATAAAAAAGCAAGTCATCTTCATCTTGAACATAGTTATTAACAGACATATCCTGACTTTTCGCCCCTACTATTTTCTTAGGAGCTAATATAAATCCATATCCCAATCTATATGTATCGGTCAAATCTTGATTAAATAAAGAGCCCGATACATAATTACTACAGAATTTTTCATCAAATTTTGTAGAATCTGTACTATGCCCAATAAATGCAAAATGGTCATCTGTCATTGCATCTATATCCTCAAAATATTTCTCCCATTCCTTTAAAATAGCTTGTTGAATAGAATCTAACATTTCATGCATTCGTTTCGTATCTTTTGTTTGAATTGCTTTGTCATATTCCATACTAAATTGGAAAATCACTGCATCATCAACAAAATATTTCATATTTGCTACACAATCATTCTTTGCATTTATTAAGTCACGCATTAAATAAAAGTTATTTTGTTCTATATTTATTCTATAAATAATTTCTAATAGTACATTTAATGTGCTCGAATCAACACTACTGATATAATAATCTAAAGATGTTTCCCTTTTTTCTTTAGGAAGCAATTCGTTATACTGCTGTAATAAAGTATTCATTAATTCCATATTATAGCCTATTTCATTATCCCTACTTGGAAGATAATCCATATCTGTTGTACTTTTTCGAACAATGCTTTCTATTTTCTCATAAAAGAAGTGAATATCCATTTCGGTTCCCATTTGTGTTTTAGATGTAGAATAAACGTCATCTTTTCTAGTTAAATATCTTATTTTCTCTAAAACTTGTGAAGATACTATCACTTTTTTTTCATCATATGAAATTTTTATTTCTTCAGACATATTTAAGCCTCCCAAGTATATATTCAGCCCAATATTTTGACTATCTATCAAATATAAACTTTTATATTCAGTATTCTCTAAACTATTTTATACAATTCTATTGTAACATATTTTTGAACATTTTTATTTTTAAGTATTAAAAAAAGCTTATAAAACTAAGCCTTATTTTTTATAGAATTACATCATCTACAAATTTTATTCATTCTTCTAAATACTCAATGTAATGGTAATTATTTAGTTAGATATCTTTTTGTTAGTAGAGATTTACCTTTTATTGCTACGTTTTTTCTGTTTCTGGTATTTTTCCTCTGCATTAATGAACATTCCTAAATCATTTATGTCCACATTCTGATTTTCTATTAGCTGTTCACAAACTTTGACATATGCCACTGAGTCGCAATTTTTTAAAACTTTATGAAAATCTCTTCGAATTGTTTCCTTACTAAAACCTTGAATTTTTCCTACTAACCTTGTTGAGGAATGCCTTGCATCCATAAGTTCTGCCTCATATAACGATCTATCATATAATGATGGCATATATTTTCCTGCAATTCTTGTCTTTTTCTTGCTTCCCATGAAATGTCCTTTTTCATCTTTTAAAGCAATCGTTTTAATAGAAGATTTCTCTCCTCCCTTTTGAGGAGCCTTACTCTTCTGTAATGCAAGTTTCTCATTTAAAAGATTCATAAATTCTTCTCCAGTATAAGTTTTTCCTTGATAAACTATACTAGGGACTTGAGGTAGCAACTCTTTAAAGTATCTTTGTAAAGAGGAAGATGAAAAAGGGACTTGGGGCAATGAAACTAAGAAATCGATAGAATGATCTCCCTCTAAATAGATAGTAGCAAGATAAACAACTAGATTAGTCTTATCCTGCACCATTTTCTCCCTTACCATTTTAGAAATTTCACTCCATACATATTTCTGCCCATTATATTGGACTATCTTATTTGAAGATATTTTAGATAAACATTTTGTAAAAGGAAGTGAAAGATTCTTACATTCCTCTAAATCATCAATTCTATATATAGATATATTTGTATTTAAGTACTTAAATACAATTTGAATTGTAGATTCAAATTCCGCATCAGAAAGCATTACTCATTCCTCCATATCCTATCTTGCTTTGAAACAATATTGATCCTTTGCTTCGATTTCTTATCTTACTATCATTTCATATGTTTCAAATCCAAACAACGAAAGATAGTATACCCAATTTTAGATAGAATGTCAAATAGAATAAAATTTATTTTCTTACTATTTCCTTTTCATATTCCATTCATTTTCATCTTTTCTTAAAGACCATAACATAAATAAACTCACTACAATAGCAGCTATATGTGAAACACTTATATTATCTGATGCAAATAGAGAAACAATAACAATCAGTATACTTACAATACTAGTAAAATAAAGGATTTTATTTTTTAACTTGTACCCGATATAACCTACAAGCATGACAATCCATGGTATCACATTTAATAAAACATATTCAAACATAGTATCTCTTGTTTTTGCGAAAGTCTCTTTTATCATAGGTGTAAATTCAACGTCCAAATATACGAGTGCAACACCTAAAGTTAATTCAATAATTTGGTAAACTGTTACCATCATAAGAAAAAAAATAACAACAAAAAGAAATATATCAAACATCGTATTCTTACTTCTCACTCTTTTTTGATTATAATATTCCTTTATTTCTTCATCCTTTTCTACTCCTTCATCTAAAATTTCATTTATACTTACATGTAGAACTTTACTTAACAAATATAATGTTTCTACCTCAGGTAAGCTTTTTCCATTTTCCCATCTTGAAACTGCTTTATTTGTAACATAGACTTTATTTGCCAATTCTTCCTGTGTCAAATGATATTCCCTTCTCTTTTTTTGAATATAGCTTCCTATTTTCTTTGTATCCATAAATACAACCTCCTTCTTTTAAAAAGATAACAAACCCTAAAGAAAAAGTCTATCGATTATTAATAGAGTTCTTTATTTATAAGGAAATATTTTCACTAAAAAAGGAGTTCTTTATTATGAATTCCTTTTACGCAACATCAATATTTTCTACATTAAAAATAAATAAGCAAAAATTTGGAGTGATACCATAATTCCATTATGCATAAGATGAATACTTGCTGATACCAAAACATTATCTGTTTTAGTTAGAATATAGGCAAATATTAACCCAGGAGCACAGTACGGAATTAGATATAATAAATCAAGTGGTCCAGAATATCCTGTTATAATATGAAGACTTCCAAATACAAGTCCAGATACAATAATAAAAATAGAATCGATTGGAATGATATTTCGAATGCTTCTTCTAAAAATAATTTCTTCCACAAATGGGGCAAAAATAACGGAAGAAAAATAAGCATATATAGGACTTTTTGTAATCAAATTTCGAACTGCTTCTTCATTTCCAGAGGTTTCATTTTCTGTAATTAACATGATAATTAAATTACTAACCATCATAATTCCTAAAGCAAGTAACCAATATTTAAAATACGTTTTAAAATAAGACTCATGATTCTTTTTTAAATCTTGTATATCTTCTTTTAATTTTTTTCTAAATAGAAGAATAAAAATGGCAATTTCTATACTATCGGTAATAATTAAATAAAGAACTTTTAAAGAAAGAGACATTGCTTGATAATCAATATGTAGAAGTTCTAAAAGTCCAAGTTGCAAATAAGAAAAAGTAAAGTAAATAAATATTGCTATGATTCCAATACATGCATTTACTATATATTTATTGTTTTTCATTTTTTTCTCCTTTGTGCATTTCTTCAATCACATGTTCTATTCTCTTCCCATAACTAATGGAATCATCATAAACAAATGTTAATTCAGGAGTATGTCTCACATGCATAGTCCCAGCTAACTGTTTACGAATAAAACCAGCAGCTTGATTTAAAGCATCTTCTACTGCTTGTTTATCCTCTTCTTTTAAACAAGTAAAATAAATTTTTGCAAAACTAAGATCATTCGTAACATGGCAAGAAGTAATCGTTACAAATTCTAATCTTTTATTTTTTATTTCTAATTCTATTATTTTACTAACTTCACGTTGCATTTCTTTTTCAATTCGTTCTATCTTAATACTCATAATTTTCACCCTCTTTATTAGTATAACACATGGGAATTTAGAAGTAAATTAGAAAAAAGGAACAATGTCCCTCTTCGATACTGCATCCACTATCTTTCTATTTCTACCATTTCATAGGCTTCTATCGTATCCCCTACTTTAATATCATTAAAATTAGAAATAGTAATTCCACATTCTAAGCCTTTTTTGACTTCTTTTACGCTATCTTTTTCTCTTTGAATAGAACCGATTTCTCCATCATAGATAACAACTCCATCTCGAATGACACGTGCTTTTGAATCCCTTTTAATCACTCCATCGGTTACATAAGAACCTGCAATATTTCCAACTTTGGAAAACTTGAATAATTGGCGAATGTCTGCTGAACCTGTTACTTTTTCTTCAAAAACAGGATCTAACATTCCTTTCATAGCAGCTTCCATTTCTTCTACTACCTTATAAATGATGTTATAAAGTCTAATTTCTACACCATTTTCTTTTGCATAATCACGAATTGAATTGTTTGGACGAATATTAAATCCAATTAAGATAGCATTAGAAGCCTTCGCCAAAACAATATCACTTTCTGTAATGGCTCCAACACTTGAGCGAACGACATTTACCTTTACGCCTTCCACTTCTATTTTCTCTAATGAATTTTTTACAGCCTCTGAAGAACCATGAACATCTGCTTTGATAATGACATTAATTTCTTTTAATCCTTCTCCAATTTTAGCAAACAATTCGTCTAAACTTACAGTTCCAACTGCTTTACTTTCTTGTGACTTCATTTGGGCTTTTCTAGATTCTCCAATCGCATGCGCCTGTTTTTCAGATTCAAAAGCCATGAATTTATCCCCACTGGTTGGTGTTTCGTTAAGTCCTGTAATCTCGACTGGTAAAGAAGGTCTTGCTTCCGTAATTTCTTCTCCACGATCGTTTTTTAAAGTTCTTACTTTTCCGTAACTCGTTCCAACAACAATAGGATCTCCTAATCGTAATGTTCCATTTTGTATAAGAAGGGTTACAACTGGTCCAATCTTTTTATCTAAACGAGATTCAATAACAGTTCCCATCGCATATCGATTTGGATTTGCTTTATATTCTCCCATTTCTGCAACTAATAAAATATTCTCAAGTAAGGTATCAATTCCATCTCCATTTTTCGCTGAAATATTTGTAAATAGAGTATCTCCGCCCCATATATCAGGTGTTAATCCATATTCAGAAAGTTCTGTCATAACACGTTCTGCATTCGCACCTGGTTTATCCATTTTATTGACAGCAACCATAATAGGTACACCTGCAGCTTTGGCATGGTCAATAGCTTCTTTTGTTTGAGGCATCACTCCATCGTCAGCAGCCACAATAATAATAACAATATCAGTAATACTAGCTCCCCTAGCACGCATTTCGGTAAATGCAGCATGACCTGGTGTATCAATAAATGTAATCGGCTTTTCATTATACGTAATCTGATAAGCATTAATAGCTTGGGTAATTCCTCCAGCTTCACTACTTGCTACACTCGTTTTACGAATGGTATCTAAAAGGGTTGTTTTCCCATGGTCAACATGTCCCATAATCGTTACAACAGCTGGTCTTTCTTTTAAATCTTCTTCTTTGTCTTCAAACTTAAATTCTTCGAAATTCGCAACATTGCTTTCTTCTTCTCTCTTTAATTTTTTACCATAATCCATGGCTAACAAGGAAGCATTGTCAAAATCAATACTTGCATTGACTGTGGCTAAAATTCCTAGTTGAAATAATTTCTTAACAAGTTCTGCTCCACCTACTCCTATTTTTGTTGCAAGTTCGCTAAGTCTCATTCCCTCTGTATATACAATAGAGTCCTCATCTTTGATGTTGGAAATTAACTTTTCCTTGTTTTTATACATTTCTTTTTTCTTTTCTTTTAAATCCTTTTTATTTTGTTTATTTGTTTGGACAATTTTTTTTCCTACTTTTTCTTTATGTGTGGTTGGTTCACTATCTTTTACCTCTTTGATAGAACTTGTAAGTTCTTCTACTTGTTCATCATCAATCATTTCATTAACCACATTATCAAGTTCAATAATTGCTTCTTCATCAAGTAATGTGTCTTCATCATCAACGTGAATTCCAAGTTCTCTACATTTTCTAAGTACTTCTCCAACAGATTTTTCAATATCCATTGCATATTCCTTTACTGTCATCATGTGACCACCTCTTTCTAATTTACATAATTTTCTAACTCCTCAAAAATACTATCAGGTACTTCTACCTCTAAATGTCGATTTAGGATTTTACTTGTTTTTGCCTTTCTAAAAACTTCAATATCCCTTTTTAGGTAGGCCCCTCTCCCATTCTGTTTTCCCGTTAAATCAATTTGTACTTCCCCCTCTGGTGTTCGTACTACTCGGATTAATTCTTTCTTTGGAAGTTTTTCTTTTGTAACAATACATGTTCGCATTGGAATTTTTCTCATTGTATCACCTATAAAATATTAATTCCTTCTTGAGCGGCTTGCTCTAATGTTTTTACATCAATTTTAAAATGTGTTAGTCGTGCAGCAAGTTTTACATTAGAACCTTTCTTTCCTATCGCTAATGATAAATTATCCTGATCAACGACAACGTAGGCTTCTTTTCCTTTTTCATCTGTAATAAATACTTGTAAGTTTTTCGCTGGACTTAAGGCATTTGCAATGAATTTTGACGTATCTTTATCATACTGAATAAGGTCCACTTTTTCACCATTTAACTCTTTTAAAATATTGGCTATACGAGTACCTTTTTCACCAATACACGCTCCAATTGCATCTACATTATGGTCTTCAGAATAGATTGCAATCTTTGTCCTATTTCCAGCATCACGGGCAACACTATATACCATGATAATTCCTTCATTAATTTCAGGAATTTCAAGTTCAAATAGACGTTTTACAAATCCATAATGGGTTCTTGATAAAAGAATAAGGGGTCCTTTGGTTCCACTTTCTACTTTTGAAATATATACCTTTATAGAAGAACCCATTTTGATTGTTTCTCCCGGAATGGTTTCTGATTTAGGAAGAATTCCTTGTGTTCTTCCTAAATCAATATAATAATTTCTTACATCTTCCATTGCAACGGTTCCAACAACCAATTCATCTTGTTTATCTGTAAATTCATTGATGATAACATCTCTTTCTGCTTCTCTTATTTTTTGAACCACCACTTGTTTCGCAGTTGCTGCAGCTACACGTCCAAAATCTTTTGGTGTAACTTCTTCTTCAATGGTATCTCCAATTTGAATATCTGGAACAATTTTCCTTGCTTCTTCTAGTGTCAAATGAATGTTTTCATCGTAAATAAAAGGTAATACAGGTTCGTCCCCCTCCTCATCATCTTCTTCCGTTGTATCGATAGTCGAAAAGTCAATATCTGCAAAGCTTTTATATTTTTCCTCTTCACTTTTATCAACAACAGTCTTATAAGAAAATACTTTTATATCTCCTGTATTACGGTTAATATCTACACGTACATTTGATAAAGATTTATAATTCTTTTTGTATGCTGAGGTAAGCGCTAATTCCATAGCATCATAAATAATATCTTCACTAATTCCCTTTTCTGTTTTTAATACTTCAATTGCTTTTTTAAATGCTTTTGTATCCATTCTTATTCACAACCTTTCTCTTTTGAACACACATCTAAAATATAACTTTCCTTGATTGGATCTTCCTTATCTAAAATTGGATTAATTAAATTGGTAACCGTAACACAGTCATCGATAGAAATAGTTCCCACTTTATCAATAATGACTGTTAAAATATAATTTTTACCCTCTTTTTGAAAAGTAACATCATCCAATATGTACCCTGCATCTTCAATCACTGAAGATAGTAATTCTTTTATTTTTGAACCAACGTCCATAATAACCTCCATATGTATGAAAGAGTGGGAATTTTCCCACTCTTTGCCTGACTTGTACCATTATAACACACTATTTTGGAAAAGAGAACCCCCTTTTTTTATTTTCCACTACTTCCTGTATTTCTGTTTTACAAAAAAATTTTTTATTGCATTTCTTAAACTATATTTTGCTTTCTTATGTATTCTCCAAAATAAACTATGTCCTGTAAAAGTTACCCTTTTTCTTTATAAATGTATATATACATTATATTTCTATGTTTCCTTTTTTATGTATATAAAGATTCAAATTGCATAGAAAATTGTTCTCCTTTTCTTGTCATACAAAACGCCTATTTCCTCTAAATAGAATACTCTTTTAGAAAAAAGTAAAAACTCTCACTCGCACCATTCCCAACCTTCTACATATAATACTTTAGAAATTTAAAGGAGGGATATTTTGAAAAAGATTATAATTTCTATTTTATGTCTTGTAATTGTTGTCTTAGGAGCACTATGGCTTGCAAATAAAAAAGAAGATACAAGTTCACTTAAAAAAGTAAAAGTTGCCGAAGTAGCACATTCTATTTTCTATGCACCTCAGTATTTAGCACATTCTCTAGGATACTTTGAAGAAGAAGGTTTAGATGTTGAAATCATTTTAACAAGTGGAGCAGATGCAGTAGCTGCATCCGTTATGTCTGATGATGTTCAAATCGGTTTCTGTGGCAGTGAACAGACTATTTATATTTATAACCAAGGCGCAAAAGACTATTTAGTTAATTTTTCATCTTTAACTAAAAAAGATGGAAGCTTCTTAGTAGCACGTAAAGAAATGAAAAACTTTTCTATTGCTGATTTAAAGGGTTCTCATATCATCGCTGGAAGAAAAGCGGGAATGCCAGCAATGACGCTTGAATGGGTTTTAAATCAAAATGGCATCCAAACGAATGAAGTAAATTTCGATACAAGTATTGCCTTTGCTGCTATGAGTGGAGCATTCATTGGTGGAACTGGAGACTATGTTTCTCTATTTGAGCCTAATGCTTTAGCGCTTGAGAAGGAAGGAAAGGGGTATGTTGTAGCTTCTTTAGGAGAACTTGGTGGGGTTGTTCCTTATACAACATATCATGCAAAAAAAAGTTACATTGAAGAAAATCCAGATGTAATCAAAGGATTCACAAAAGCAATTGATCGTGCCCTTGACTATGTACACAGTCACTCTGAAAGCGAAATTGCTGAAGCTATTATTGATTATTTTCCAGATGTAACATTCAATGACTTAACAAAAATTGTTAAACGATATATGGATATTGATGCTTGGTATGATACATCATTCATTAGTGAAAAAGATTTCAATCATATTCAAGAAATCATTGATAACGCTGGGGAATTAGATAAAAAGGCTCCATATGACAAATTAGTAGATACAACCTATATGAAAAAATGAGCAGTATCTTAAAAATTAGAGATTTAAAAAAAATCTATCATACAAAAAAATCCGAAACGCTGGCCGTTTCTGATTTTTCATACGACGTAAAGGAAAATGAATTTGTATCTATTGTTGGTCCATCAGGATGTGGAAAATCAACTATTTTATCTATTTTAGCAGGCAGTTTAAAACAAAGTGATGGTTCTATTATAAAGGAAGATTCCGTTACCTTTGGATATATGTTACAAGATGATTGCCTATTTGAATTTAGAACCATTTTAGATAACTGTTTACTAGGATTAGAGATTAATCACACTTTAACCAAAGAAAATAAGGATTATGTAATTTCACTTTTAGAAAAATATGGATTAAAGGATTTTATGTATAGTTATCCAAAAAATCTATCTGGAGGCATGCGACAGAGAGTTGGATGAATATTGTGTAGACACAAGGTAATAGTTAAGTAAGAGACTTATAATCAAAATAATACCCTAGTAGCATGGTGGCTATTAGGGTATTTTTTATATCTTATATTTTAAAATCAAAGACACTATGACACTATTAATTGAGTGGTCTACTTTCATTCAATATGTCATTGCGTCATACATATAATTATGTATTTGAATAAATTCTAAATTATGTACTAATGTATTCGTTATATGCTACTATATTAGTCTTCCCAAAAATATCTGCCAAATAATTATAAAAATCATCGTTCAGCTCACAGGTTATCAAAAGAATCAATTTTTTTCTAGGTCTAGAACATCCAACATAGAATAAATTGCGATTTCTTTCATAAGTATCTAATTTTTGATTTCTTGTAGCCTCATCCATTACTAAAACATTTTCAAAGTCATATAAATTCCAACCTTTACCAATAACAAAAATAACATCATCATATTCTTCTCCTTTTACACCATGATCGGTTGAAAAGAATGAATCCGGTTTCAAAAAAGATACTGCTCTTTCAAATTCAAGATATTTTATATTTGCAATATGTTCGTAGGTAACTTTATCATTATAATTATCTTCTGGATTATTAATCATATTTTCATAAATATTTACTACATCATCGGACATTGGCACTATTTTACTTTCATAAATAATTTTCAAAATTTCAAGTAATGTAGAATCCTTATTAGCTTGAATTTTATCATTTAATTTTTTCCACATCAATTTGTGCTTTTGAGATATAATTGGTGGTCTTGATGTACCTAGTGCGTCATATAACCCTTTTACATCATTTTTTGATAAAGAACTTATGGTAGGCTCTAACACATTAGCTATATAATTTATTAACTTATCATCACCATCTTTAAAACTACTACCAAAACTGTCATATATATTACTATAATCTTGTTGATTGGCTAAAATCTTATGTGTCAACATTAATACTTTTAGATGTGAACTATCATCAAAGGTTTTAATAATATTATTTAATCTTTGTCTAATTTCTTCTACTGGTAAATCCCCAACAAAATATCTATCCTTCCTTCTAGTTCCATTATAGTCATTACAATGAACTACTTTAGCTATTCCGTCACCATCTTCAAATGGCGACTCTTGTTTTAAATCAGGTCTAATCTTATTTAAGCATTGAATTATTTCAGGACAACTTCTAAAATTAACAGTTTTATTTATGTTAGTAATATTATCATTTTCAATAACTCCAATTGCATTATTTGTTTTATATATAGTTTGCCATGAGTCACCGAAAAAACCAAACTGAATACTAGGAATATGTTTTTCATCAATAAAATACTTAATAAATTTAATAGATATATCTTTATTAGAATCTTGATATTCATCAATAAAAATAACCGGATATTGAGAGGCAAGCGTAGTTCTAAACTTATTAAAATCTAGCATATGAGAAAAAAGTTTAATTACATCATCATGAAATAGGTGTAAAGTTCCATCATCATAATATTTAACCCCTAAATCATAGACTACTTCCTTTATGGTATCCTTCTCTTTATCAAAATCTTTAGGTAACATATTATTTTCTATAATAAACTTGATTATTTCCTTTTGATATTTTTTTATAACATCCCAAGCGAAAGAATGAATTGTACAAGGGACAATGAAAGATTCATCTTCTAATCTTTCTTTAATGACATTTACAGCCGCATTTGTGTAAGTTATGCATGCTATTTTTTGACCTTTTTTTAAATAATCAGAAGTATAGTTTTCTTTAATAAATGATAATACTTTCATTAAAGAATAGGTTTTTCCAGAACCAGCACCTGCTTCAACTTTAAAATTGCAACCATTCTTAAATATTTCTACAATATCATTATCAATTTTATCAGCAAGTTCTTTTGCTTTTTTATACTTTTCATTCATCATTTTCACCTGTCGAATATGCATCAATATTATTCAGCCAAGCCAATCCATTCTCAATATACTTTGGAACATTATAATTTTCTTGCATTAATAAACCTAAAGCAAAGTCTGTTTTCTTTTTCTCGTCATCTTCAAATTTTATGTCAGATTCTTTTTTTATATTAAAATACTTAGTATTAGCATTTTTTATTGCTTCTTCAAAACTTCGACCACAATATTTGTCTTCCTTTGATTGAAATTCAATATGTCTAAAATTATTGGTTTTAATTTCATCTTTAATATTTAATAGTTTTTCAAGAGAAATAATTTCTTTTTTTGACATTATACCTTTTTCTTTCATCCAATATTTAATAGAAGCATTGCTAGTTGTTTCTCCTTCTGACACTAAGCATTTTTGATATTTTTTTCCTTTTTCAGAAACAACTGCTTTAACTGAATCTAAATCTGTAATTATTAGTGTTGGTATTTCTAAAAAGTCAATAAAATCAAAAAATTTATGAGCATATGCTCCACCAATCTCAAGAATAGTATAATACTGATAAACCAAAGGTATGTTACTTTTTGCAAATAGTCTTTTTCTTTCACATTTATTAATCATATCGGGAAGCAAAATTCTTTCAGAAGCTCCTTCTACTAAAATTATTTTATCAGCAAAAAACATATCACATTTTGTTAAGGTTAAATATTTTTTTATGAAATCGCAATTTTTGCTATTTTTCTTATAAAAGTCATCTATATTTTTATATTTAACTGAGCATTTATTTCTCCTAGCATATCTAATTTTATCAAAACTAACCTCACTTGAAATATGAGATGAATGAGTTGTAATGATAACTTGTATCTTATCATAATTTAAATCGTTAATATATTCATTAACATATCGTATAAATTTTTGCTGAATTTGTGGATGCATATGGGATTCTGGCTCTTCAATAAACAAAATTGGAATGACACTATTAGAATTATTATTTATATCTCTAGCAAAAGCTGCTAATTCAAACTCTATTTTTAATAAATTTTTATATCCTAAACCATTATATCCATTTGGTAATATTTCATCCAATTCATTATCTAAATAACTTAAATCAGTGTTCTTTTTTATTTGATTTTCCAATTGTACATTACTGCTAGCTTTTAATTCAATATTTTTTTCATTAGGATAACCAAATTTTATTGCTTTCTTTAAAATCACATTTAAACTATCGTTTAATTTTATTTCTGCTTCCTCATTTTTATTCATTACATATTCTTGCAATGATTTGATTTGTTCTTTCATATCAGGGAAGACGCTGTCTATATCGTTATCAAATAGTTTTATAAGTAGTGAACTAAATGGTGAATTCTTGTTATCTTGAATCTCTGCTTCTCCCATCGTTCTTTCTGCAGAAATTTTATAGATTTTGAATAGATTGGTGAATTCTTTTAAATCTTTAACTAAGTAATCATCAATATCATTTGGATTTATTGCATAAATAACTAGTTTTAAGAAAGAGCCATATATATTATGTAATATTTTTTTAATCTTATCTATAGCTTCATCTTTATTATTTAAGTCAAATTCAAATTTGTTTTTAAATTTTTCTTCACTAATACTAAATTCATATTTCACGCTAATAATAGCGTCTGTTATATTATCATCAATATCTATTATAAAATTAGATAAAAAACCAAAGTTATCTGAATCTATATCTTCTTTATAATTTATATAAAATGTCATAGTTGGAACTTTTATTAATTCTTTTAATTCTTCAAACGTGATTTCTGATTTTAAATAAGAATATATATTATTATATAATTCTTTTCTATAAATTATAGGATAATCATTAAATGTGACTGATTTGTTCTCATTAATTATTGATAAAAAATTCATAAAAGAGGTTTTCCCGGAATTGTTTTTTCCCACAATAAGAGTCATGTCATTATCTACATCTAATACAACATCTGTTAATAATCTAAAATTTTTAATTTCTATCTTTGTTAACTTCATTAAAATTGTCACTTCTTTCACTTTATTCAAAATACTTAATATGAAAATATAATTATATTTTACTTTTATTATTCATATTATGTATTCATGTATTCGATAAATTCTTTATAATATCTAGCATTTGAGTAGTTCTTAATTGGACTTTATATTGTACATTGTAATTTTCTTCTTGAAGTTTTTTGAAAAACTCCTTTGCGCAATTAATTTCAAATTGTTGGTCTGGAGGAATTTTGTCAAATGAGTTATAATCCTTTGTTTCAATAACTAAATTTACTTCTTTTATATCATTGTCTCTTTTAACAATATACATAAAGTCTGGACTATATGTTCCTCCACCTATTAATGGTATTCTAATGCTACTTTTAGGAATTTTACCAAATACTATAACTTCATTATTTTCTGTTGTAATATTTTTCTTTTCTAGTTCTGAATCATATAAACATATATCGTATAAATAATTGTCACTTGGCTTTTTATCTGAATAAGATACTCCAAGAACACCTTCTGCCTCTACTTTTGGATTTCCATCTTTATCAGTTAATTTTGTTTCTTCTTCAATTAAACTTGTAGATGTATATTTAAACTTACCAAATAGCATTTTATATTTCCATTCATTTATTTTGTTTATTAATACTGATAGAGTACTAGTATTAAAAAAATCATCTGCTATTTTGTTATTTTTATTATACTCTACTAACGCACTATGAATTATATTAATCGGTATATTAGTACCTTTATATACTTTATCTAAAAAAACATTGTATGCTATAAAATCCTTTTTTACTTCATATTCTTTACTTGATTCTTCAGATAAAGTAATTGCACCATTATTATTAACTAATGTATTCTCATGAGAAGTTAAAATTGTTGTTCCTTGTACTCCGTCTTTTAATATTTTTAATATTTCAATCATTATTGCTTCTGGATTAATATCTTGATATGAAATAAAATATTTCATATTTAACAATTCCCATAAATTTTTTATTTCCTTAAATTTATTTATTCTTATTTTTGCTTTAGGTAAATCGATTTTATTGTTTTCATCAATAATTTTTCTTGACTTTAATCCTACCATCAATTCAGGATACTCATTAAATAGTTCTTCACGATTTTCCACTACTATATTTTTATCCATATCAATATAATCTTTAGTTAATAATTCTATAAATAATTCTTTAACACTTTTTCCTATTTTTTCACTGACTAGTTCAATGATTTCATCAGATAATTTATTGTTTTCTGCATAATCCCCATTTATTTCATTAACTAGTTTTGTTGCAAAATCTTTTTCAGTAAAATCCACTATGTAATTTAAATAAAACTGCTCATTTGATATTCTTGATAACATCTCATTTACTGGCAATCTTAGTCCACGACCAACTTCTTGTAATTTACTTATTTCTGAGCCACTACTCCTTATTTTACAAATAGTAAATATATTTGGATTATCCCATCCTTCTTTTAATGTCCATTTAGAAAAGATAAATCGAAATGTATTAAACTTTCCATTATTTTTATAAATTGATACAGTCCCATCTTTATCTACTAAAATTTGCCTTACTTCTTCAGCTATAGCATCATCAGAGTCATTATTGTCTTTAGCAAAATAGCCACCATGACACTCAGAAATATTATCCAAAGTTGCATTTAAATAATTTTGATATAGTAATTCATTAGAATCAGTATCATCAATATGATTTAATTCTGTTTTTATCTTTTCTTTTAATAATTCTTCAAAGACATCTTTTAGATACGTTGGTGATGGATTTTGCTTATTTTCACGGTAAGAATCTATATCATCAATAAAGAACAATGCTAAAGTTTTAATTTTATCTTTTCTTTTAAAATTTTCTTTTTCTGTTTTAAAATGAGAATCTAAAGCATTTTGAATCATTACTCTTTGATAAGAGGTTGAATATATATCAGTATATATTTCAGAACCTACAGATAATTCTTGACCATTAGATAAAAATAAAGTTTTTCCAATTCCTTCAATTGTAATATTTTCAAATGATTCATCAATTCTTTTTAGCGATTCATCTTTTTCTAGTTCAAAAGATTTTTTTCCTTTTTCTGTTATTAGTTCTAATTTTGCTTTTCTTTTATTTTCAATAGATAATAATTTAACTTTTTTATTATTTCCATCTGGCGAAGTAATATATTTAACACTGACACCTTTTACTAGATTTTCGTTAAATGCTTCACAACTTCCCAAATTATAAATCAAATTATGGTAATCTTTAACAACATTTCTTCCCTCTTTTATTTCTGGAAATGTTGCACCGAGTCTAATAATGCACTGAGGTTTAATTTTCTCAGAGATAAATTTAAATGTCTTGTTATCTTTTGCTATTCTATGTGGTTCATCGATTATTAAAAATGGCTTTGTAGCACTAATTGCATCTACTGGAACATCATAATCTTCTACAACGCTAGAATAAGATTTAGTAAGCATTGCACCATTTCCTTCCTTGAATAAGTGCATATTAGCAATCAATACTGTTATTCTATCTTGCATTATTTCAGACTGTTCAACAAATGCTCTTACTGAGCTAGGAAACTTTTCTTTAGATTTCTTGCTTTTTTTTGCATTAAGAACACATAAATCAATTGATTTACCATTATATTGATCTTTAAAATGGTTTATTGTTTCATCTGATTGAATAAATTTAATTGTTCCAAGTTTTATTGGAAGTGATGGTACTAAAATAATAAATTTATGAATGCCATAGTTTTTATTTAATTCATATATCATTTTCGTATATACATAAGTTTTTCCCGTACCAGTCTCCATTTTTATATCAATATTTAAGTGGTCTTCTATACCTACTTTTCCTCTTAATGAAATTGGTAGTTCTTTATTTAAATCTTTTATATTCTGTAATAAATCACTTGAACTTAAATCTATTAAAGGATTAGCATATTTATAAGTATTATTTATAATATTTACGTTTTCAAAAACTTTATTAATTCTATTTATTGCATCATTTTGGTGTCTTAACCCTTTTTCAAGTTTTAAACCCATACTAATTCCTCCTTTAATATCTTGTAAGTACGTCAACATTTATGTTTTTAATATTTTTTACTTGTTTTAAATTATCTTTCAAAGTTTGAATTTCACTTAATGTAAACGAATATCCAAATAAAACAATTCTGTTACATTCAAAATTTTCTTCATTTTCATATTTTTCTATTAAACATTTAATAGCTTCTGAAGACATATCTGAGTTAATTAAATAAATCGTATTTTTACATTTATAAGCCTCATATTCTTCTAAAATCAGCTTTTCATATTTATCAGTTAAACCATAACCATCTTTAACCATCCAAGTAGTTAGTATAGAGTTGATACCAAATTCATCTACTATTGTTTTATCAGAATATACAAAGTTAGGCTCAAATTTTTCTAATTTATCCAGTGTATTCGTATCAACTTCTTTAATAGTGTAATGCTTAAACCCATAATCTATATCTGCATTTGTTTCTTCTTTAATTCTTTTAGAAGCTCTTCTAATTCTCTCCTGTCCAATTTCATCAATAGTTATATAACCATTTTTATATGCTTCCGATTTAACATCACAAAACTCTGGTGATTGTATTAAAATATATTTTATATCTTTTTTACTTTTAGATAAGGCATTTAGACATAAGACAGCATCAGCAGTTGTGGATGATCCTCCAAAAAAATCTAAGACTACATCATTATCAGAAACTCCAATTTGTAATAAATCATATAATAAACTAACAGGTTTAGGGTTACTAAAAGCCTTAAAGTTGAATAATTTTTTAATGCGTTCCGTTCCATTTCCACTACTATATTCTGGTTTATATAATGTAGATTTAGGCTTAGATGTAGGCAATTCTCCTAGAGATGGTCTTTGTTTTTTATATAAAGAAACTTCATTATCATTAATAATGACAATCACATCATTTGGTTGCGTAATAAACTTTTCTTTACTCCAACGCCATGACATTTCTTGTCCATTCGTTATTGGATAAACTTCAAGATCATTTTCTTTGCGTCTAATAACACTAATTGAATTGTCATCTCTATTAATATATATTGGGAAAAATAGATTAGGTCTTTTATCTCTAGGTGCATTCACGCCAGTAGACTTTAAATTTGCACCTTTTTTAAAATAACCAGATTCATCTTCCTCCCAAGAGTCTTCTGTATTATCATCAATTTCTAATTGATACACTGTAGAATTTTCCTTATCTTTTGCATATACAATTGTATATTCATGAGTACCTGAAAAAGCATATTCATCGTTATTTCCTTTTAAATACATTATTGTTGGTAACATTCCTAGAATGTTTTCTTCACCAAAAATATTATCACATAGTAACTTTAATTGTGATTGTTCATTATCATCAATAGATATAAATATTACTCCATCTTCTCTCAACAATTGTTTTGCAATGTATAATCTTGGATACATAAAAGTCATCCAGGCAGAATGAGAATTTGATTTGGTATTTGTCATATTGAATATTCTTTTTGCTTCATCTTCATTTATATCTAAAACATCTACTATTTTTTCAACACTTAAATTAAATTTATCATTATAAACAAATCCATCATTGCCAGTATTATAGGGCGGATCTATATAGATACATTTTATCTTATTTGCATATGATTTAACTAAATGTTTTAAAGCATCAATATTATCTCCTGATATGTAAATGTTTTCACTATTTATATTTTCTTCTTTATTATTGTTTTCTTCATCTGGTACAAGTATAGTTTCTGTATCTATCGAAGCAATATATTTGGCATAGTTCTTTCCTAAAAAGTTTAAACCATAACCTTCTTTTAAAATAGATGTGTTTGATTTTATTTCTTCTTCAAATGTAGATATATCAAACTCTCCATTTTTGCTAAAACAATTTGGAAATAACTCTTTCAATTTATCTATTTTATCATTAGTAACATTTATTTCATTATTACTAGTTATAATATCTTTTATCATTTACTTTCCTCCTTTAATAATTCTGTTAATTTGTTGGCCTTGTCTACATCATCTTTATAATTTTTTACTTCTTTAACTTTTTCTATTATCCAAATTTGCGTTTCTAAAAAATTACAACTTGGTGCAGGCGAAGTGCCACTACTACCTGTATGCCCATTAACAATATTATATAATTTATTAAAGATACCATATTTCATTTCCATATTACTCATATAATTAATTGCTACCTCTTTCATAGGACATGGTTTTAATTTGTTATTACACATAGTTAATAATTCTTTACCATAATTAATGTCAGTATCTAGATTTTTAGAAATTATTTTGCTTAATGTTTCTTTTGCTAATTCATAATCTTTATTGTCCATTCTTATTACCTCCTATAAATCTTTTGGCAATTTACTATAATCGTATTTATTCTCTGCCTCTAATAGTTCATCAAAAGCAAACTTAATATCTTCTATTGCTTTATCTATTGTATATAAACTATCTTTATTATCTTTTATTATTTTTAAATGTTCCATTGTATTAAATAATTGTTGTCTAGCGCTATTTACTTTAGCTCTTTTCTTAGAATCAAAATCTAATAAATCTAATTCGGACTTTTTATACTGTTCTATCATATTTTTTAAATCTCTAGTAGATTTATTTTTATATTTATCTAAAGATAGATAACCTAAGAAATCCTCATAGCCTGCAACTTTAAGTAAATTTTCTAATGACATATCTAATATCTCAGCTATTTTACGCAGATCATCTATGTCTACTTTTTTTATTTTGCCGTTAATTAAGTCATTCAAGGTGCTTCTACTTATACCTGTTGCTTTAGCAAGCTCTCTTTGAGATATACCTTTTTTCTCTCTAGCAGACTCAATTATATTTTTTAGTTCTTGGGAATTCATTTAACCACTTCTTTCTCCCTTTTTTCTTCTTAAACTAATTTTAACATTTTTTCATATCTTTGTCTATAATTTCGGACAAGATAGTATTAACAACATTTTCGGACAATATTGTATTTAAAACGTCTTATATATCAGACATAATGATTTTTTAAGTTGGAAGTGATTAGTTTGAAACAATTTAAGAAAGATACTACTATTACTGATTTTGTATATTCTAACGATTTATCCTTTAATAAAAAGGGATGCTTAATTCTCATTAATTAAATCTGATGAAGAACTAAGTAATTACAATTTATATTCTATTAGTAATGATAGTAAAAGAGATATCATCGTAACTTTTAATAGTCTATTCTAAACTGAAAGATAATAAAATATATTATAATGATGGCAAGAATACCAATTTATTAAATGGTGCTATCGTTATAAATGGAAAAGAATTTTTTGAAAGTTTGGGAATGAAATTTAAAGATAGTTATAGACATCATCAGATTGGAGTCAATAAAGATAAACCCATTTTGGTTCCTTGCTATTAAATCTGATAATGATATACCTGAGAAAATTAACAATTTTTCCAATGATAGTTATAATTTTCTAGAAACCCTTGTTGATAAGGATAATGTAGTTTATGCTAGCGCTCATTATGATGAAAATACTCCTCCCCTACACTTCTACTTTCTACCTGTTGTTAATGAGGTTAAAAGAAAAGTATTTGAAACTGATGATAACATAAATATAATTTGTCGTGAAGGAATTGATAAAAAAGGTATCAAAAAAATGTATCCAGTTCAAAAATGGTAAAAATATTTTTAAAACTGAAATAGATAAATTCTTAAAAGTGATGATGAAATAAATTATGACACTATAGTTGCTATGCAAATAATGTTAATCAGAAATATGAACATTCTAAAAAAGATAAATCAGACGATATAGAAATAAGTATGTAGTTAACTCTTAATATTTTAATAAAAAGACTTTGTAATCAGAAATGAAAAAATATATAAATGTAAAATTATAATAATAACCTTTTAAGGTATAAAATGTACCAAAAAACATTGTTTTAAATTAAGAAGTGATTGGAGGATTGATAATATGAAGAAAAGTTTACAAAACATTAATTACAAATGCCTTTTTATCTCTCAAACTTAATATGTGAAGGAGGTATGTAATTTGCAATACAATATTATTGATATTGTTCCAGAAAACTTAACTGATACTAAACTAAAAGAAATAGTTAATAAAAAGTTATATAGAATTATCGAGCTTATAGAATCAAGTATTAATGCCTATAGATAAATGCTATAATAGTATTGGTTATAAGTTTAACTTTAAGCTTAATTATTGCCTTATGAATGGAGGGAATAGTTATGAATGAAATGGAGGGTAACCTAAGTAATAAAATATTAAGAGTTGGTATTTATTTAAGATTATCTAATGAAGATAGAGATAAAGCTAATAAAGATGATGATAGTGAATCTATTAAGAATCAAAGAAATATGCTGATAGATTATATAAATAAGCATCCTGAATTTGTTTTAGTAGATGAGTATTCTGATGAAGACTTATCAGGTGCTGGAACTTACAGACCTGAATTTGAAAGATTAATTAGAGATTGTGAAAACAAAAAGTTAGATATCGTATTATGTAAAAGTCAATCAAGATTTTCTAGAGATATGGAGATTGTTGAAAAATATATCAATAATAAATTTAAGGAATGGAATATTAGATTTATTGGTTTATCTGATAATGCTGATACTCTAGTTTTAGGTAATAAAAAATCTAGGCAAATAAATGGTTTAGTTAATGAATGGTATTTAGAAGATGTATCTAATAACATAAGAAGTGCTTTTAATTCTAAGATGAAGCAAGGTGAATTCATCTCCCCTTTTGCTTCATTTGGCTATGAAATATCTAACGAAGATAATAATAAGTTAGTAGTTGATCCAGTTGCTAGCGAGATTGTTAAAGATATATTTAATTTATATCTAACAGGATTAGGGTTTACAGGTATAGCAAAATACTTAAATAGTAAAAATATACCAAGTCCATCTCTATACAAATATCGTAAAGGAATTAAATTAAATATAATTAGTGATAGACCTAGAGAAGAAATAAAATGGTCAACAAATGCTATTAAAACGGTTTTAACAAATGAATTGTATCTAGGACATTTAATACAAGGAAAAAGAACTACTGTTAGTTATAAAAATCACAAAATTAGAAAGAAAGATAAAAATGAATGGGTTAAAATTCTGAATACTCATGAAGCAATTATCGATGAAGAAACATTTAAAAAGGCACAAGTTGCAATGAAAGAAAGAACTAAACCTATGAAAACAACTGGTATTGTTCATATATTCTCTGGTAAAGTATTTTGTCTTGAATGTAAGCATTATATGAGAAAAAAGAACTCTACCAAACACGAATATTTAGTATGTTCGGGAAATCGTGATGGATATGCTGATTGTATTAATAAATCATCAATTAGATATGATTTGCTTGCTGATTTAGTTTTAAAGGCAATTAATAAGAAAATTAAAAAGTTCTATGATGAAGAAGAATTAAGTAATTTAGATTCTAAAAAGAAAGCAAGTAGGTTTAATGATAAGATTAACTCACTAAAAAAACAAAAAGAACAAATTGAAAAAGAAATATCTAAAACTAGAAATTATTTAAAAAGTCTTTACGAAGATAAAGTAAATGGTGTTATTACTGTAGAACAATTTAAAGATTTAATTACTGATTATAATAAAAATGAAGATATGTATAGTAATCAAATTAAATCAATTAATAAGAAAATCACTTATTACAATATGAAAGAAGAATCTTCAAAAAATAATGAAAAGATATTTAGTAAATACCAACAACTTAAAGAATTAAACAGAGTTATTGTAGATGAATTTATAGATAAAATCTATATAAGTAAAGTAAATGAGGATACAAATACAAGAAACATTCAAATTAAATGGAATTTTGAATAAAATTTTCAAGAAAAGAAGGGAATCATAAAGTTTTTCGTAATAATATAAGTAGAGGGATAATATTTTCCTTCTACTTATATACATAATACAAAAGTAAAGGTTGGGATAAAAGATGAAGCAAGAAAAGCTAGAAACAATTTCAAATCTATTTGAAGGCAATGAAATTAGAAGTATTTGGGACAGTGAAAAAGAAGAATATTATTTTAGCGTAGTTGATGTTATTGGTGCATTAACAGATAGTAATAATCCAAGAAATTATTGGAATATGTTAAAAAAAAGAATGACTGATGAGGAGAACAGTGAACTGTCCACAAAATGTGTACAGTTGAAAATGAAAGCTCAGGATGGAAAAATGCGAGAAACAGATACACTAGATACTAAAGGAATTTTAAGGCTAATTGAATCTGTTCCTTCGCCTAAAGCCGAACCATTTAAAGTTTGGTTGGCTAATTTAGGTAGCGAAAGAATTGATGAAGTATTTGATCCTGAAATTGCAATTAAAAGAGCTATTAGCTATTATCGAAAAAGAGGATATTCTGATAAATGGATTGAAGCTAGATTAAAAGGAATACTAGATAGAAATAAACTTACAGATATATGGAAAGAAGGAGGTATTCGGGAAGACTATGAATATGGAATACTTACTAATGAAATATATAAAGAATGGTCTGGTATGAAAGCAAGTGAATATAAGGTTTATAAAGGTATAAGGAAAGAGTCTTTAAGAGATAATATGTCTGATATAGAAGTAGCACTTACTGATTTAGGAGAAATCGCTACCCGTGAACTTGCTAAAGAACATAAGCCCTATGGATTGAAGCAAAATAAAAAAATTGCTAAAATGGGTGGACATGCTGCAAAGGTTGCTAGAGATGATATTGAAAAGAATTTAGGTAAATCAGTAATTAGCAATGAAAATGCGCTTAACTATCAATATATTGCTGAAAGTAAACAAATAGAAAATAAATAGCTCTGTAAATAAAAATAAGATAAATTCAAAGAAAAATTTAGGGTTAGGCAATCTAAGTGTGTAAGTTATTTAAAAATTCTAGAAATATTAAGTTGTCAAAGAGCCATTGTATTTCTAATGGGCTGTCGCAAAATTAGCCAAAATACTAATTTACGATAGCCCTTTTTTTATTTCCTTTTGAAAATAGAGGAATTAAAATATACAAAAAAGACTTGAAGCAAAATTATTTAATTTCACGACAGCCCCTTGAAAAAATAAGGGCTATCCATTACACTCTTGCAATTCTTTATAAAATAAGCAAAGGAAATGATGCGTGTCTTCACTACATTCAAAGAGTAGCTTTAATTCGAACACTTGCTTTAAAACCAGATATTCTTCTTTTAGATGAACCATTTAGTGCTCTCGATTATGTCACGCGTTTAAATGTTTCAGAAGATGTTTTACAAATTCTTAGAATGGAAGGAAAAAGTGCCATTATGGTCACACATAATTTGGAAGAAGCTTTAACAATGTCCGATACTATTATTGTTTTATCAAAAAGACCAAGTCATATTAAAAATATTTACGTACTTGATTTTGATAAAGATTTGTCCGCTATGGAAAAGAAAAAAACAGATTTATTCTTAAAATATTATAATTTAATATGGAAGGATATTGATGAGAATGTTTAGTAAAGAGCATATCCTTTTTTTAAAAAAGGAAAAACGTTATAAATGGGCTGTTATCTTTACACAAATTTGTATACTCCTATTTCTACTTGTTTTATGGCAAATTGCTGCTGATTTAGGATGGATAAATACTTTTATTACCTCTAGCCCTAAAATGGTAATAAAAACAATTTTAAATCTAATCACTGAAGACAAATTATTTTATCATATTGGAGTCACTGTGTATGAAACTATTATTAGTTTTTCACTTGGAACCTTGCTTGGAATTTTTATCGCAACCATTATGTGGTGGAATCCATTTATTCGAAAGGTAATTGATCCTTATTTAACTGTTTTAAATAGCTTACCTAAAGTTGCTCTTGGTCCAATTATTATTGTATGGTGTGGTGCACAAATGAAATCAATTATTTTAATGGCGTTACTGATTTCTGTGATTGTTATGACACTTAGTGTGATTGAAAGTTTTGAGAATGTAGATGAAAATAAAATAAAATTAATGCAAGTACTCGGTGCGAATAAAATGCAGATGTTTTTCAAATTGGTATTTCCTAGTTCTTACAAATCAATTATTAGTGCTTTAAAAATCTGTATTAGTATGTCCTTGATTGGGGTATTTCTCATATAGGGAGAAATTCCACTATTTTTTAATTAGCTTACGCTAATTTTCCACTTAATACTTAAGCGATTATTATCAACAATGATTTTATCAATTAAGTGTTCAATTATATTTCTTTGTTCCTCAAAAGACATATAATTCCAAACCACACTTAAATTTTTAATTGATGTAAAAGTTGTCTTTAACTTTTGTTCTTTTTTTATAGTTTCTAAGGTCTCTTCGACTTGTTTTCGCTCTTTTACTAAATGTCCTATTTTTTCTTTGGTTTCATTAATGAGTATACCATCTGCAATAAATCCAACTAAATTATCAAGTTGCTTATTTATTTTTTCTAATCTTGCTTTTAGTTCCTCTTCCTTATCTATTTTGGATAAACCAAAAGTTTGTTTAAACTTATTTTCATCTATATCCATTGCAAATAAATTCTTTAATACACTTTCTTCAATTATAAAACTGTCTAATCGTTTGTTATCACAATTTGGATTTTTAATCAGTTTTGGTTTACTTTTCTGTTGAGAATAGCAATAACAAATAATCCGTTTCCCCCATTTTTGATAACGATATTTTGCCCCACATTTCGCACAATAGATTTTCCCTGATAAAAGATAATGTTTTGCTCCTCCATTTTTCCTACGATTCTTTTCAATTTCTAGTAACTGCTCATATTCTTCTTCTGTAATAATGGCTTCATGTTTACCTTTGAAAGTCTCTCCCTTATAGGGAACTAACCCTAGATTTGTTTTATTTAAGAGAATTCCTTGTATCATACTTTCATCTATACCAGTTAATTCTTCTAATTGCGGATAACTATATCCTTGCATTCTTAAGGATTTCATCATATCAAAAATTTCCTTTTTTTCTGGATTCACAATAAGCCTACCTTTATTTTTGTCATAATTATAAGCAAAAGGAACTTTCCCTCCACCGCGCCATAAACCTTCTTCTGCTCTTTTTTTTAATCCTAACCGTGTTCTTTCTAAGATTGTTTCTCTTTCTAGTTGGGCAAAAACGGATAAAATACCTATCATAGCTTTACCAAACGGTGTTGTTGTATCAAAGTTTTCTCTGATAGAAATGAATCCGCAATCATATTTATTAAAGACTTCCTCAATTAAATATAAAGTATCTTTTTGGCTACGTGAAATTCGATCTAATTTGAAAACTAAAACGCAATCTATTTTTCCCTCTTTGATGTCTTGAATTAATTCTTGCATTTTTGGTCGATTTAAGTCCTTCCCACTAAATCCTGGATCTGTATAGATTACATAGTCATTCCATTCTTTACTTTTTAGGTAAGCTGTAACAAGTTCAATTTGAGCATCTATAGAATACCCCTCTACTTGGGCATCTGTAGAAACTCTTACATAAATTGCCTTTTTTCTTTTTAATTTATTTGTCTTAACTGCACTAATACTCATTTTCCTCCTTCCACTCGTATAAAAATCATTAAAGACACTTTTTAGTTACCTCACTTCTATATTTTTTTATCAATATGTATATATATTTTAAATCAAGAACTTGTTCTTTTGGTTCAAATAAGGTATCATTTACATCATAATTTTCTACAACCATATAAAAACTCCTTTCCTTATATTCTATTTTTATGATGTGAAACTAATAACTAAAAAGATGTATTTCTGTCTTTACTCTCTAACTTGTTTTCAGCCCTTTTTAATAGACAATCTATCTGATAGCAAACATTTTAAGATATCAAAAAAGCAAACTGTTTCTAGTCTGCTATTTAGAAATTTATTTTCAATTATGTCTAATCTATTTTATAACTTATCATTTCCTTGTTTAATCAATATAACTTCTTATTTATAGATTCCTAACAAACCATTATACAGAGACGCCTTCTGTATTCTCTGCAATTAACATCGCTACATACTCTGTATTACCTAAAACTTTGGCCTTTCGCTATTTAGTGTGGGTAAGTGTCAAATAAAACTGGGTAAATCGA